>NZ_JAAEJV010000011.1 GCF_015356785.1 Candidatus Neptunochlamydia vexilliferae
GGAGCTGGGCAAAAATAACTTATACATTTCTGCAACCATAACATCTTCATCTGCTTTGTTGCAACTCCTTGAAAGCTAATAAGCTTCCTGCGGATTTGCGCCGCGCAGCTAAAGCGCTATGGCACCAGAAATGCATGAGTTATTTTCGCCCAGCTCCTTAGCCCTAAATTTCTCAACAGAACCTAATACTAAACAATTTTGTCAACCCAGGGATTAAATCTGCAGGCTTCCTATGGGATGCGTCATTCAAGAAAATCTGATTTTGCTTCGCTTGTCCCTCGTACTCCAAAAAATACTCTGTACTGAGGCCTTTAGGGTTGAACACTTTGGAAATATGTCATAAAATGGAAGCAACCAAAATCAAAAGTTAACAGATGAAAAAGCTTCCCATCGGCATCCAAAACATTCGTGAAATTCTTGAGGAAGATCAGGTTTATATAGATAAAACCCTCTTTGCACAAGAGCTGATAAAAGCGGGTAAATACTATTTTATATCTCGCCCTAGAAGGTTTGGTAAATCTTTATTTTTAAACACATTGCAAGAAATTCTTAGTGGGAATAAGAAGTTGTTCAAAAGGTGTAAAATCTATGACAGTGATTATGATTGGCAGAAATATCCGGTTCTATATTTAGACTTCTCAAAAATAGCGAATAAAACCCCCGATCAGCTTGAAACCGCTTTGCGGGTGAGGCTCGAACTTATTGCTAAGAAGCATGATATTTCCATTGTCACAGCCGACATTCAAGTCGCCTTAGATACATTGATTGTTGGCCTATCGAGCAAGTATAAAAGCAAAGTAGCCGTCTTAATCGATGAGTATGACAAACCTATTATCGATCGTTTGGAAGATCTTAGCACCGCTAGAGAAAATCGGGACCTCCTAAAAGGTTTTTTTGGAACTTTAAAAGGTTTGGATTCTGAGCTTCGATTTATGTTGATCACCGGCATCAGCAAATTTTCTCGGGTGTCCCTGTTCTCTTCTCTTAACAATCTAAAAGACATTACAATGGATCCCAGATATGCAGCAATGATGGGATACACAGAAGAAGAGTTGAAAAACGCTTTTTCCGACCACGTTCAATCGATCGTATCCGAGCGTCAAGATACATCGAGTGAGAAGGTTTTAGAAGAAGTCCGAGAGTGGTACAATGGATACAGGTTTTCGAAAAGTGAGACTTGTGTCTATAATCCCTTCTCTACGCTCAACTTTATGGACGAAAAAGAGCCCGCTACCTATTGGTATACCACAGGAACCCCCTCATTTTTGGTAAACCAACTCAAGAAACATCCCCAATCAATGGTTTCAATCGACGGAACAACAGCAAGGGGAGATGAGCTGATGGATATCAGCTCGTTAGAACACATCGATTTAAAAGCGTTGATGTACCAATCTGGATATTTTACCATCAAAGGCTACAACCCTACCTCAAAGCGGTATCGGTTGGGTCTTCCCAATGAAGAGGTCAGAACGGCCTTTATGTACTCTTTGACCAAGCACTTTACAGATAATATCGACGTCAGGTCTTCAGAAAAGTTTGTAAAAGCACTAGAAAAGCATCAAGTTGACATTCTCTTTGAGCATATAAAGGTTGGGTTTTCAAGCTTTGCCTATCAAGTCTTTGCAGGAGCCAAAGAGCGCACCTACCAAGCAATGCTTTTATCGATGCTTCATGGTATGGGGTTTGATCCGCTCTCAGAAAGGGCGACAAATACCGGACGCATCGATGTGATGCTGGAGATGCCGAAAACAACCTACATCCTCGAACTCAAACTTGACGGCTGCGCCGATGCAGCCCTAGATCAGATTCGTCAAAAGGAGTACTTTAAACCCTATACCCATAAAGGGAAAGAAATCGCGATCATAGGGGCCAACTTTTCCTCAGAAGCGCGCAATATTTCCGAATGGAAGGGAGAACTCCTGACTGAGTCTGGCGAGAAGCTTCGCGACCTCCTTCTAGAAAAAGAGGGATAAAAAACCTTTGTAGAAGAGGCTAAAAAAAACTAAATAATTTTTTATATTCTTTGGCATTGATTTCTCCATCTTTACACCTTATGCAAAAATCAACGACAGGATGTTTGGTTTCTAAGTTAGCATTTTTGAAAATTTCTAGAGCTTCTTCGAAGCAAATTTTAGCCTGGTCTTTTTCCTTTAAAGCATAGTGGGTGAGTCCCTTGTTAAGTAAAGTTTCTCCTATAGCGGGGTGTGAAGGCTTTAAAATTGTTTTTCGCAGCTGTAGGGCTTTCTCTAATGTGCTTAATGAGGTTTGATAATCCTTTAGGTCTCTTTGGACTTCCCCAATATTGTTTAAGCAAAAACCAATGTGGCGGTGGTTTTTTCCAAGTGTTTTCTCCCAAATTGCTAATGCTTTTTGGTGGAATTTTAGTCCTGATGGATAGTTTTCTTGGGCAACTAAAGCCGATCCTAAACCGCTATAAGCAGTTGCAATAAAAGGGTGATCTTCTACTAGGCTAGTTTGCCATATGCCTAATGCCTTATTATAACTATCTTTTGCTCGGACAAACTCTCCCTGAGTGATTTGGTTAGTTCCCATATTATAGTGCCCTCTTGCAATAGCTGTACTTGCATTAAGTTTTATCCATAGGTCTAAGGCTTCTTGGTGTTTGGATTTAGCCTCATGATATTTTCCTAAAAATTCTAAGGTTGAACCAATATTACTGTAGCTCCTCGCTATGGCTAGCCCATTGTTTTTCTGGTTTTGTTTAAGTATTAACGCTTTTTTATGGTACTCTAACCCCTGCTGATAATTCCCTAGTTCTCTTAAAGTGAATCCAATGGAATCATAACAGCTTGCAATTTCAGTTTGTTTATCCTTTGGTTCTAAAGTTGAGAGGTGTCTTTTATAGTACTTTAAGGCCTCTTGGTGTTGATCCGCAATCCCATATCCCCTAGCTACATTATAAAGCATGTTCTCTGGACCACTTTTGACAGAAAAATCTGTTCCAATTTCCCCCAAAATCAAATTGATAGTGGGAAGTAGCTGACGAACATTTCTAGTACTTAAGTAGGACAAAAGCAAGTGATTTAAAAGCAAGACAAACCTTTTTTTTGGAAAAGGGGAGCTACTTTTAAAGAGCTCTTTATATCGCCTAATAGTTTTTTTCATATGTGCTAAGAAGTAATCTTCATTAATGATTTCTTTATTTGATTTCTTAGAGACGATCAGGTAAAACGTTTCCAGTGCTTGGAGGATGAGTTTTTGGGAAATCTGTTTTGCAAGATTGAAATAAATAGATTCCTGTACCAGCATGTGCATTTTGCATTCACCTTCTGTTGTATCAATGAGGGAGTAATCTTCAAGATAGCCAATCCCGCGCTGAAATGCCAAGCCGCTATTGCTGACATGAGATTGAAACCATTTTTCAAGAAATAATAGTGGGATGGGAACGTGTTCAAGACAGGATAAGAAGTCAGCAACCTGGACCGACTCTTTAGACTGTTTAGAAACAGCCTTTAGGCTAATGCTCCAGGTTGTTAAAACTGTTTTTGTGTTAGCAGGAAGTCGTAGATTCTTTGGTGTATAAAGATTTAGCCCTTCTTTATTGAAGAGCTCTATGTAAGCCTTAGAGTTCGAGACCCACCTCTTGTTTTTAATGATATAAGTTGCTGCGTGATTTAAAGCTAACGGAAGGTGTCCTAACTTTTCGGCTAAAAGGGTAGCTTGTGCTTCATCTTTTTCACCGATTTTTAATTTGAGATATTGAATAGCTTCACTTTGTAGAAAGGGGGCAAGAGGAATAGACTCAAATCCATATTCAGCATCGAGGTTTGAAAGGCGAGAGGTGACTAAGATACACTGCTTTCGAACAGGGAGAAGAGAGTTAATAAGATCTATGCGCTTCATAGAATCGGTGCCATCAAAAATCAGAAGAAAGGGCTTTTCAGACTCTCTTAATCGAGATTCTAATAAGCGAATTCGAGAGTCAGGAGCGCCATGCTTTAGTCCGAAGTATTCAGCAAGATGAAGAAGGCCCTTCATAATCAAGTCAGGATCTGCTCCATCTATAAAATGAATGAATTGATAGGTGCCTTGATACAGATGTGCATATTTTAAGGCGATTGCGGTTTTTCCCAATCCACCAAGTCCCGAAAGCATAACTTTTGAATGAGATTGGCAAGTGAGATGGAGCTGCTTTAAAATGGCTTCCCTTCCTGTGAAATTTTTTAAAGGGCCTGGAAGGTGAACAACTTTAGATTTTGGAAAACTATATGCAGAACTATACTTTCCTTGCGGAAATTGGTTAATTGATAGTGGTCCGATATTTTGAAAAACAATCTGGGCACCATCTAGGTTGATAGGACCAAGTTTAGTGGTATTTCCTGGCAATACAAAGTCTCTAAATGTTGCAGTTCCTATGGATATATCGGTTGGGTTCAACAAAATCTTGTTTTCTTTAATGAACTCACCGATTTTTTTTTGCGTAGAGCTAGGAAGAGCGTTGTAGGCCCACCTTTTATTAGAGGATCCTTCTAAGGGTAGGCTATTAGAGGTTAAATTTTGGTGACGAAGTCCGGCAACAATTTTCCCGCCTTGGTTACGAAATTCAAGGGTATATCCATTGGGAAGGGGATTGCTGGCTAGTTGAGAGATACTAGAAGAGCTGCTAGAGGCTGTTGGTTGCATTATGTTATTCCTATGCGACTTATTTAAAGCCCCCCTGCTAAAAGATGCGGGGAGCTCAGAAATGCTGGCTAGCTAACCAATTTCAACAGGTCCTGTTGACCTTATTTCATCAATGTCTATGTTGGTTTTTTCTCCAACAATAACAACTTGTGATCTGTCCTCTTGATCCATCTTATCCAATAAATAACCAGCCGCCTTTGAATAGTTTTCAATTTCATCTTTTGTGAATGATTTCCGATCTTTAAACTTAATATTTGAGCCGGTTACTAATTTATGTCTTATATTTTTAATGTGACCAACAGTAAGCTCTAGAGTAAGAGTCTCATTATTCACAGCAGCTTCTTTTAGCTTATTTAAGGCTGCAGAAAGTAGCAATGGATTCCCCTGAAGCAATGGGAGACAGGGGTACTTAGATGTTCTTAAGAGGGTGGCATCTTTGAGGTTAGCTTTTCTTTCGTAAAGCTGCTTGATGAGGTCTTTTGCAGCGGGAATACATTCTTTACTAGAACTTTTAGTGTCAATGATGTTTTGCAGGGTTGTTAAAATAAATATCCGAACATCCTTTGCCTGTTTCTTTTGATTAAAGATTGCACCCAAGATTTTAATTGCTTTAAGGCGAACATCAAGGCTATGGTGATCCATCGCAACATCTGATAATTGACCGGCAAACCCAAAAGCAAACTCTTTACCCTCTTCTAGGTTGACGGTTTCTTGACCTACAATTTTTTGTGAGCTTTTGGTAATCCATTCATTAAAATGATTACGGATCTTTTTGTAGTCCTCTTTTACTAAATTATATACAATATCTAGTGTGTCTGCAGAGACTTTAGGATCAATGAGTTTTTCTTCGGTAACCTCTAACATATCAGCCCAAGGCCTAGGGATATCTTTGATCCCAAATGCTTTCTTCCCATGTTTATAGGCTGCTTTAAGATCATCAATCATCGCATCATCTGGAAGCTCTCCTTGCTGGTATAGCTTAACTCCCGCTTTTACTGGCCCACCTAAAAATTTTCTAATCGCATAAAGCCCGTGACCGACCTTTCTTGCAGTCGTCACTGCTTTATGCTCGCTGGAATCGATTCGAACGAGGTTTTGTAGGGGCCAAAGTGCTTCAAACTGCAATAAATAGTTACGATCCTTTGACAAAGAAGTGATTCTTTTATCGTACTCCTCTTTGTTATAGAACGTTTTAAGCCTTTTATAAAAGTCATCTTTTGTATCCTTACTAATGACTTTAAGGTCTGACCTTAACATTGCGCGAGATACAGAGACTAATGCAGATAGGATTGGTTCAAGAGCCGAGTTTACGTGCTTTCCTGTATCTAGAAATGTACCGAGTTGAAGGCTGAGTTTATCGAAGATTTTAAGTAAGCGGTAGGGGTTTTTAGCTAAGAATTCTTTGGGTAAGTGATCTAGATAGTATTTAAGCCCGTAGCCATAATGCTCGTTAATGAAATTGCTCGACTCAAACTGCGACATCATGACATCTAATCCTGCCTTTCTTATACGATCGTCTTTGCAAGTCGCAAATAGTGTGACTGTTTTGATCTCTTCAACCCTTGGAGCAGGCCTTTCTGTTAAAAACGTTGTAAGCATTAGATTAAACAGGGGAAACAAGAGCTCTTTGTCTTTATCGCTAGCTTTATTGTATAACTCGATAAATTCTTGATCTGTATTAAATTGGTGGTTTTTTAATAGCTTTAAAACATTGTTATCGACCTTGATCCCATAATTCTCGCGTGCTTTATCTGCATCGGTTTTGGATAAAAGCTTAAGGTTGTTACCTTCTCTTAAAAGGTATGGCATCTTTTTGATATCTTTTCCAAAAGTCTCCAAATTTCCATCATAAATCCGCTTCTTAGTTTCCACAGTTTTTTTTATAGCAGTTTTGGCAGCCTGAGTTGTTTTTTCATCTACCTTGGTTAGCTCATAGAGTCTAATTTTTCTACCCTGGCTATCTTTAGTTTGAATTTCGAGATGTTTGGAAAATCCTCCAGTGGTTAGGATCGAAGGGCGTGGGCTTGTTAAGTCACTTGTTGCAGACATTTATCTTCTCCTTTTCAAGGTTTTAAAGTAAATTAAGCCTATTCTTTATGAGAGAAAATTTATTGTAAAGAATTATTTAAGCGCATGATTTTCGGTAGTAAATTTTGCACAGGCCTAAAATTTCCTATCCCTGTGGCAAGCCACAGAGTATTTCGGAAATTTTCCCTTCGGGACGGCTGTGCCTTTGATACACCTTGTGCAAAGCACCCTCTCTTGGCAAGCTACGGGGAAAAGTGCAAGTTTTTTTTGACTTTGAAAGAAAAAACTTCTATCGTTGGAGGCGGTAACCCGAGAAACACCCTTTAATTTAGGAGAAAGAAGATGGCTTCTAGCAGCTCTTTAATAGGAAAAAAAACCTTTTCCAATGACTATGTCCTTGAGTTTCATAAGAAGGATGGGAACGTTTTTGCTCGAATCTGCCAAGGGAGCTTAACCTCTGAAAACCTCCTCCTAAAAGGGCTTCCCCATCAAAGGTGGTCTTATGAGACCCTAACAGGCCCGAATAAAGAAAAAGTTAACGATTTTCTTAAAAAGCACTCCGTATTTTCCAAGCAAACAGCCACACAAAAGACCATCATCAATCCAACCAAATTCACTATCGGAACTGCAAGCGTAGGGGGAGATATGAAGTTTGCAGGTCAGGCTAACCATGTGTATTCTTCAATAGAAAAGGTTGAAAAATCGACCATCGACCTAAGGGGAGCGCATGTTAGCATTCTTGGATCACCCTCAATTAAGTCCAATCAAAAAGGAGCTCCCAAAACACTTCACGGTCTTTCTAAACACCTCAAAACCTTTTATACAGACCAAATGACTGAAGTTTACAAGGTCCGGGCCAAAGGGGCTTGGCAAATCTCTCTGCCCATTGAGGATGTATACACAAATCTTGCGATTATCGGAGAAGAAGAGAAAAAAGAAAAAGAGGATCCCCAAAAGACCTTTCAGGATAGGAGAATCCCTACTCATGAAAGTCTCTTTAAGCCAAAAAAGCCCATTGCTGCTGAAGAGATTTTTAACCACGAAAAGCTTAAAAATGCCTTTCAAAAAAGGGTGGTTGTGTTTGGAGCAGCAGGTGTAGGAAAAACGACCTTTTGCCAAAGGGTTGCAACAAAAGGGGCTGACTTCTGGCCTGAGTTCGATGTGGTTTTCCTCGTGAAGCTTCGGAACCTGGATACCACAAATTATATGCCCAGAGGATACACTTCCTATGATATCCTGGCCAAGGAGTGTGACATAACCCTAAAAGACTACAAACACCTCTTAGAGGACCCAAACTTTAGAGATAAGGCCCTTTTGATTCTCGATGGATATGATGAACTTACCAAGGAAGTACAAAATGGACACCTTAAAGAGGCCTTTGAAGGACTTCATCAAAAACCATGGAAACAAGACCCTCTTTTTCCCCATATCATGGTCACCTCTCGGCCAGGACCAGTACATATCGATTACACAAATGAACTGGAGATCGTTGGCTTTGACGAAAAAAATGTTCAAACCTACATCGAAAAATTTTATGGACTTTTAGCTGAAAATAAAGAGATTAGCAATGCTGAAGCTAAGAAGAAAATGAAAGGACTTAAGCAAGAGCTTCAAAAACGCCCCTTAATCTACAGCATTTCCCAAATTCCCATTAACCTTGCATTGATGTGCTCCCTATTCAAAGAAGATGAGTCCATCTTCAAGTCAGATAAAACCCTTTCTGTCACCACCTTCTATAACGAAGCCATTAAATGGTTTTATAAGCGTTATCAGCTCCGCTCTGGAGGTTCAGCTTCAAATATTCAGCAGCAAGAGAGCCCTCGACTCACAAATAAAAAAGTCAATGCGATTGCAAAAGCTCTTGAAGAGATTGCCTGGCAAGCAATGGAAAAAAACACACTCTACCCCTCTAAAAGGGTGATCGAAAAAGTTCTAAAATCTTTCAAGCTCAACCACAATGATTTAACAAGTTTAGGCTTGTTTGCTGTTGAAGGAGGGAAAGGGCAGTTTATCCACCTTACCTTTCAAGAGTTTTTTGCAGCCACTTACCTAGCTAACCTTTATATAAATAACCCATCACAAGCAACCAATTATTTCAAAGCAATCAAGTTTGACCCCCGGTACACCCTCACCCTATGGATGGCTGCAGGATATCTCTCCCGACAGGAAGAAGAAAAAGCTCTGAGAGCTTTTTTCAATGACCTATTCGGGGCCCCCGAAGATCTAGCAAGAGGATACGGGCTGATCCTTAAAGCGCGCTGCTTTGAGGAATGCAAGTGTCCCAAAGAAATCCCTCAGCACAAAGCATTTATCGATGAAGCTGTTGAATCTATCAAAGCAGCTCCTATTCAAGAAATGAACTTTCAGCTTTTAAACCGAAATGTGCGGCTTTTGCGCCATCCCTCTATTATAAAAGCACTTCTGGAAAACATGACAAAAAAAGAAACACAACTAGAAGCTATATCTTTAATAGGCCGTCTTGGACAAGAGAGATTGCTCCTCCCAAATGAGGTGCTGCTGACATTAAGTGAACTTGTTCTTAGTAGTGATGTTCGAAGTCATGCTATTGGATCTCTTTCACAGATAGTAAAAGGGGGAGGAGCCCTTCCAAAAAAGGGGATAAAGGGACTCCTTAAAGTTCTTAAAGACTCTCCAGTAGATGGGTCCGTTCAAAGAGGTGTTGCTGAAGTGCTTGTAGAGTATCTAAAGTTAGGAGGAGATGGGGTAAAAGAGGTTGTGGAAGGGCTCCTTAAAGTTCTTAAAGACCCTTCGGTAGATAGGTTCGTTCGAAGCACTGTTGCTTACGTTATTGCACAGTATCTAAAAGGTGGAGGAGAAAAAGTAAAAGAGGTTGTGGAAGAGCTTCTTAAAATTCTTAAAGAATCTTCAGTAGATAGGTACGCTCAAAGTTATGCTGTTTCCGTGCTTGGATGGTATCTAAAGGTAGGAGGAGAAAAAGTAAAAGAGATTGTGGATGCACTCCTTAAATTTCTTAAAGACTCTTCAGTAGATAGGTACGCTCGAGATTATGCTGTTGAAGCGCTTGTAGAGTATCTAAAAGGAGGAGGAGAAAAATTAAAAGAGATTGCGGATGCATTCCTTAAAGTTTTTAAAGACTCTTCAGTAGATGGGCATATTCGAGGCCTTGCTGCTAAAGCTCTTGTAGAGTATCTAAAGGTAGGAGGAGAAAAAGTAAAAGAGGTTGTGGATGCGCTTCTTAAATTTCTTAAAGACTCTTCAGTAGATGGGCATGTTCGAGTCGCTGCTGCTTATGATCTTGGAGAGTATCTAAAAGGAGGAGGAGAAAAAGTAAAAGAGGTTGTGGAAGAGCTCCTTAAAGTTCTTAAAGACTCTTCAGTAGATAGGCATGTTCGAGGCGCTGCTGCTTATGATCTTGGAGAGTATCTAAAAGGAGGAGAAAAATTAAAAGAGATTGTGGAAGAGCTCCTTAAAGTTTTTAAAGACTCTTCAGTAGATGAGTTCGTTCGAAGCCGTGCTGCTGAAGCTCTTGGAGAGTATCTAAAGTTAGGAGGAGAAAAAGTAAAAGAGATTGTGGAAGAGCTCCTTAAAGTTCTTAAAGACTCTTCAGTAGAGGGGGACGTTCGAGGTTATGCTGCTGAAGCTCTTGGAGAGTATCTAAAGTTAGGAGGAGATGGGGTAAAAGAGGTTGTGGAAGGGCTCTTTAAGTTTCTTAAAGACTCTTCAGTAGATGGGTACGTTCGAAGAGATGCTGCTGAAGCGCTTGTAGAGTATCTAAAGTTAGGAGGAGATGGGGTAAAAGAGGTTGTGGAAGGGCTCCTTAAAGTTGTTAAAGACTCTTCAGTAGATGTGCTCTTTCGAGGCGGTGCTGCTAGAGCTCTTGGAGAGTACCTAAAGTTAGGAGGAGATGGGGTAAAAGAGGTTGTGGAAGAGCTCCTTAAAGTTTTTAAAGGGAGTGTAAAAATAACTGTGTAAATGGAATGTTGAATGAGAGATAATAGCCTTTCACTCAATAGAAAAAAGGCCGGAACGTAGAATACGTGGAGGCCAAAAATGAAACAAAAGTTTACACAGGAGTATAAAAATGAACTTTGATAAAGAATTAGGCAAGTGCAATACCATGGATGACCTCATAGGGAAAAATGGATTGCTTCAGAGGCTTGTAGGGGGAATGGTCGAGAAGATCCTAGAAAAAGAAATGGATGAGCACTTAGGATATGAAAAGAATTCTGTTAAAGGGAACAACACTGGAAACAGTCGAAACGGGGTGAACAAAAAGACAGTCCAGAGCTCTTATGGCCCTGTAGATATAGAGGTTCCTCGAGATAGAGAAGGATCGTTTGAGCCAAGGCTAATAAAAAAGAGGCAGCGGCAGATAGGGTCTTTTGATGAAAAGATTATTTCGATGTATGGCAAAGGGATGACCACCCGAGATATTCAAGACCATATTAAAGACTTGTACGGTGCAGATATTTCTCCCACAATGATTTCTACAATTACTGATCAGGTAGTTGAAGTAGCTGAAGAATGGAGATCGAGACCCTTATCAAAGGTCTATCCGGTCATTTTTTTCGATGCGATTCACTACAAGGTAAAAGACGGGAATAAGGTGGTTACCAAGGCTGCCTACACCTGTCTAGGGATCAATTTAGAGGGAAAAAAAGAGATCCTAGGTGCCTGGATTGGTGAAAGCGAAGGGGCTAAAGTATGGCTCCAAGTTTTTACAGAGTTAAAAAATCGAGGAGTAGAAGATATTTTTATAGCCTGCATGGATGGGCTTAAAGGTTTACCAGAGGCATTAAAATCGGTTTTTCCATTGACAGAAGTGCAGCTATGCATCATTCATATGATCCGTAATTCCCTGAAGTTTGTACCCCATAAATACTCCAAGGAATTTGTAAAAGACCTTAAGGACATTTATCAAGCCTCAACGGAATCGAAAGCAGAGAGCGCAGTGTGCACCTTAGATGAGAAGTGGAATAAGAGGTACCCTCTAGCTGTAAAGCCTTGGATGAACCACTGGGAGAACTTAAAAACATTTTTTAAATTTCCAGAAGAAATAAAAAGATTGATTTATACAACAAATGCTGTAGAATCATTACATAGACAGTTTAGGAAGGTAACGAAGACCCGAGCAGTCTTCCCATCGGACAAGGCTCTCCTAAAGATGTTGTATCTAGCCTCTAGGGACGTGTCAAAAAAATGGACGCTTCCAGTTAGGGGTTGGAAAGAAGCACTCTCATATTTTGGGGTAGCCTATGAAGAAAGGCTCCCAACTTTGGGAGGCATCTAAATGGCGTTTACACAGTTTAATTTACAGTCTCAAAAATGGGCTTATCGAGTTCTCAGGGCTTTCTAATTTTACTCTTCCTAGTAACTTTGGCGGGGCATTTTCACCTGGAATTGCTATCTCAGGCAGCTCTTCAATTAGCTCTGAAGGAGGGGTAAGTTTAACGGGTTCTGGGGCCAGGGTAAGTGGCACATTTTTAACACCGATTAATAACCATGGGGTTTTCTTATCTGACACAAGCTTTATCAGTACCATTGCAGCTCCCATTACCATTCATGGAGCAGCAGGGACCGCTCAGAGTGACTGTTCTGGAGTCTTTATTGAAGGAAATGCCACCGTTACTTCTAGTTCTGGAGCAATTGCGATTACGGGAATTCCAAATACCACAGTCACAGCAGGAGATCGTAACCAAGGCATTACCATGACAGGAGGAACCCTCTATTCAACAGGCAGTGGGACGATTACCTTAAACGGAACAGGGGCCGCTAATAATGGAACGCTCAACCATGGAGTTTCCCTTTCAGGCTCCTCCGCTCTGATCACTTCTTCAGAAGGACAGGTTTCAGTAACAGGAGCAGGGGGAGGAGATGCCACACCAAACTGTGATGGGATTGTTCTCGAGTCAGGCGCTAAGATTACAGGAACAGGTCAAGCTCCCCTCACCCTTGTAGGAAATGGAGGGACCAACGGGAACACCTTTAATAACGATGGAATTGCCATCAGTGGGGCAAGTAGTGAGGTATCCGTAGAAAGTGGAGCTCTTTCCTTAACAGGAACGGGAGGAGGAACAACGACAGGGAATAAAGGGATCCGTATTGATAGCAATGGGAGCCTCACTTCAATAAGTGGCGCTGTCACTGCCGTTGGAATCGGAGGATCGGGAACCAGCGAAAACGATGGGGTTTTCGTGACCAATGCGACCAGCTCCATTACCGCAGTCAACCCCGCCTCGTTCACTGTCACAGGAACCGGAACAGGGTCGGCAAACCCGAGCCGCGGAATTTTTATTGGAGATCAAGGGCTCATAGAAACAACCGGCTCAGGAGCGCTCACTCTCGATGGAACAGGAAATGGGATTGGAACAGACAGCTATGGAATTGATATTGTAGGGGCAGGAACCCAAATCGAAAACTCAGGAACAGGAACCCTCACCCTCATCGGTCGAGAAAATGGAGCCACTACCACGGGACTCCACCTAGGAGACTCTGCCAATATCAATACTACTTCGACCGGAAGCGTGACCCTTCAAGCTTTAAGCGATCTTGTGGTCGACTCGAGTGGGTCAACAACGGCTACCGGCGCTGGAACCATCACCTTCGATGCCGCAGACAACCTCTTTATTTTAGGAGGGGCTTCTTTCGGCGTTGATGCGGGGCTCGGTCGCTTTATTGCAGGCGTTGACATCGACATCTCTGGAGGAGCAACCTTTACCGCCACCAGCGGAAACTTTACCTTCGTTGTTGATAATGACTTTCCGGCTGCCCCCCTCTTTGGCCCAGGAGCCTTTAATTTTACCAGCAGTACCATTACCACTCCCGGAGAAGTGAGGATTTATACCTCTGAACAGTCCCTTAATTTAGCCGCAGGAGGAACCATTAATGGGGAGGTCTTCACCCCAGGCCCTCTTGCTGTTAATACTGCCACCGAACGGTTTGGGTTTTACTTTGGCGGAGGAACTTATGGGGGTGGAGCCTTCACCTTTTATTACAAAGTACCGACCCCAGAAGACATTATTGCAGGGATAATCGCTATTGAGCGAGAGGTCATTGTCAACCTTGATCAACTCCCCGACCTTCTCCCTGTCTTGAAAGCTTCTCGGCTCCCCTACCAGTTCCCCAACTTTCACTTCTCCACCTGCACTGAAGGTGGAGAGTGTCGCCCTGGTTTTTCCCCTTACGGCTCCTTTATTTTTGAAGATGACCTCTACTGGATTCCAAAAAAACCCTAACTATTGATCAAAAAAACGTGCTATGATAGGATTATGAGCCTTCGGGGTATAGCGCAGTTTGGCTAGCGCATCTGCTTTGGGAGCAGAGGGTCGGGGGTTCGAATCCCTCTACCCCGATCATCTTTTTTACCCTTCCTCCCGCTGCCTCAAACCCTTTTACCATCCGCATTCCCCACGAAGAAATCAGGTGGGGAAAAATAATCAGTTCATCTAAATCGTCCCACTCTTCAGTAATATAAGGTTCCGCAATGAGGCGATAAGAACCGTCTAAATAAGGCTTAAGCTCATCAAACACAAGTCCCTTTTCCCTTAATGGGAGGACAACCCCCACCTTTCCATCGTAACGGAGAGGTTCGAGCGTTTCCCCCCATCGAACAACGCCCATCGGTCCTGAACGGAATCCCAAGTGGACATAGGGAAAAATCTCCTTTGAAAAAACCATCGGATCCCCCTCACAATCAAACAGGGCAAAGGGAGCCACCTCATCGGGAAGAGCCGCCGCTAAATAGTGGACATAGTCGGCAAGCTCCTCGATCGGAAAAGGAGGAACCTTTCCTTGATATAAAATAGCACCTACCGTTTGCGCTTGGTGTGTTTCCCACACCTTTTCCGCAAAGGTGCGGACCGCCAGCTGGTAGGAAGCAAGAGGGGCAGGAGCTAAACTCTCGATCCCAAAATCAAGCTCCCACAAAATGTCAGGAGCCGCCACCTCCACCTCCCACTCAAGAGAGGAGGAAAGGGAGGCGTCGAGCCGGTAACTTGTTAAAGAAGGAGGCTGTGGGGAAAAGCCCCGGTGATCAATGATTCGCATAACTCATGTGGTAAATATCGCGCCCTTTCGAGAGCCAGAGACGCTCAAAAAAGGAGCTTCCATAGTTTTCATTTAGAGGAGCGATCTTAGGCCACTCCTGCATCTCATATTCCATCTGTCCCTTATAGGTCGGATCGTCGGTCACAAGGGTCACCGTTCCCCCCGTTTTCACCGTCCGCTTCAGCTCGTCCACAAAGGGGCGCTGAATAATCCGGTGCTTCGCATGGCGATCCTTGGGCCACGGATCGGGAAAGTTCACATAAACCGCATCCAAACAGCTTTCAGGAAGGTACTCCCTTGCAAAAGTGAGTCCTTCACCCGAAATGATCATCAAATTGTCGATCCCATAATTAACCGTCTTCGAGTAGATTTTGCGGACCCGCTCAAACCAGATCTCAACCGCTATCCAATTGACCTCGGGATTTTCCTGCGCCCGGTTGATGATCCACTCTCCATTGCCACTGCAATATTCGAGGTGGACCGGGTTCTCATTTCCAAAAAACTCTTGAAAAGGAGGAAAAAGAGCTTTTTTGTGCTCATCGTAGTACTCAGGCACATAAAAAACCTGATCTTTAAGAAGGGGGTGCCGCTCCTCCCAAGAATAGGGACGCTTTAAATCTTTTGGTTTCATAGAGAACGATCTTACCAAAATTCTAAATAAAAACCAACTCTTGACGAAAACCCCCAAACCAAGTAAATTTACTAAATTATCATCTGTGCCCAGGTGGTGGAATTGGTAGACACGCCAGATTTAGGTTCTGGTGCCGCAAGGTGTGGAGGTTCGAGTCCTCTCCTGGGCAAACCCACTTTCCACGTGCATTTTTTTTACCGATCGTTTAATCGTTAGAAAAAAGGTGCGTTTATGATGCCTCCCCACCCCGATTCTTCCTCAGAGCTCTCCCCTTTCTCCCCCTCTATCGAGGTCCTTGGCAATGTGCTGACCAGCGTCCCCTTTTCCTACCAGCTAGAGAGCTGTCTCTCCCTCCTCTCGGAGATCGAGGGAGCCGCTGCTACCCAGATCCGCCAAATGCTCCAGACCTCTGGGGATTTCTCCCTAGAAGAGGTCCAGAAAGCCTTAAAGTCTTTTTAAATTAATTTTTGAGCAAGAGAAACTCTCCAATGAAGAGATGGCAGCTTTGTAATTTTGGCTTGCATATTAGGCTCGCTTGTTAATAAAGATGGACGAATCTCCCCGTTTTTCATAAGGCTTTCTAAAAATGAGTTTTCTTGGCTTGTAAAGGGAAATAACCGCGCAAGAGCTTGCTTACACTCCTGGAGTTTAGTGGTTTTCCAAGAATAGTGGTCTTGTGGAGCTCTTTGATCGCCTCGGGATATTCGTAGACGACAAGGGGATATTCTTTATGGTCGGGGATGAACTGCAGACTTTCCCTCCCAGTCTGCAATCCTCCCACAATAGGGAGTCAGGCACCTGATATTTCTTTTGGTGGACCACTTTGCAGTCCCCAAAAAGGGGAAAAATCGCTAACAGGAAGAGTCTAAATATCCATATAACTCACTTATTTAACAAAGAATTGTGTTTTGTAAAGGGAAAATTTACTCTTGAAAATTCGCTTTCTATCTATTAAAATAGAGGAAATCAACCTTGGAAATATGATGAAAAAGCTACCCATCGGCATCCAAAACATTCGCGAAATTCTTGAAGAGAATCAGGTCTATATTGATAAGACACTATTTGCAAAAGAGCTTATAGAGACAGGCAAGTACTATTTTATATCTCGTCCTCGTCGATTTGGTAAATCTCTATTTTTAAATACATTAAAAGAGATTCTAGCTGGCAACAGAGAACTTTTCAAAAGGTGTAAAATTTATAAAAGTGATTACAACTGGCAAACATACCCTGTTGTCTACTTAGATTTCTCAAAAATTGCAAACAGTACTCCCGATGAGCTTAAAACTGCCTTAAAAATAAGATTAGAAATTATTGCTAAAGAACATGAGATCTCTATTATTACAACGGACCTTCAAGTTGCTTTAGATACCTTGATTGTTGGACTATCAAATAAGTATAACAGTAAGATAGCAGTACTCATTGATGAGTATGACAAGCCTATTATCGATCATCTCAAAAACCTGGATACTGCTAAGCAAAATAGAGACACCTTGAAGGGGTTTTTCGGAACCCTAAAAGGGTTGGATGCCCAGCTCCGTTTTATATTTGTTACTGGTATTAGCAAGTTTTCTCAGGTTTCCCTTTTCTCATCACTTAACAACTTGAATGACATCACAATGGACCCTAAATATGCGGAGTTGATGGGCTATACAGAAGGAGAAATTAAAAGCTCCTTTGCTGAACATATTGAACCAATCATAGCTGAGCGTCCCGAAACATCAAAAGAAGAGATCTTAAAAGAGATTCAAGTTTGGTACAATGGCTATCGATTTTCTGAGAAAGAGCTTTTTGTTTACAACCCTTTTTCAACTCTTAAATATATGCAAGGTAAGCAACCTAAAGCCTATTGGTACAGTACAGGAACCCCCTCATTTCTGGTTCACCAACTCAAAACCTATCCTAAATCGATACTCTCGCTAGATGGTACAACAGCAAGAGAAGATGAGCTCATGGATATCAGCTCTTTAGAACATATCGACCTAAAAGCTCTCATGTACCAAGCAGGATACTTTACGATTCAAGACTATAACACCGTTTCCAAGCGCTACTACTTAGGTCTCCCTAACGAGGAAGTTAGAACTGCTTTTATGAACTCTCTTGTAAGACATTTTACAGATAACATTGACGTAAGATCTTCTGAAAAGTTTGTAAAAGCATTAGAAAAGTACGAAGTGGACATCCTTTTTGAACATATAAAGGTGGGACTTGCTAGCTTTGCCTACCAAGTATTTGCAGGGGCTAAAGAGCGAACCTATCAGGCAATGCTTCTATCAATGCTCTACGGCATGGGGTTTGACCCCTTATCGGAACGGTCCATAAATACAGGACGTATCGATGTTGTCTTAGAAATGGCAAAAGCCTCTTATATATTAGAGCTTAAGCTAGATAATACGGCCGATGCTGCCCTTAAACAGATTCACCAAAAAGAGTATTTTAAGCCCTATCTTCATAAAGGAAAGGAAGTCGTCATCGTAGGGGCAAACTTCTCCTCTGAGGAGCGAAATGTCTCCGAATGGAAAGGAGAGCTCCTTTCTGAGTCTGGAGAAGTTATCCGTAGACTTTCTTCAGAAGAGGTTATAGCCCTTTCTTGATGTAGTCGATGTCACGCAACACCCGCTCCACTTCAACTTCAGCCCGCATCGGTTGGGTCATATAATCCCATAGCTTCTTAAAGTTGTGGGCGATCTCTTTCCCGATCTGCTGGGAGAGATCATGTCCTTTGATGAGGGTTTCGTTGAGCTCTTCCATAAGAAGATCACTCTTTTCCACATACTCGCGGTTAAGAGCCGCGATCACCTTTTCGAGTCCCGCATAATCTTCTGGGTTGGCAAGCCCCTGCCGCTTTTTCTCGATCTCTTTCTCCAGCGATCCATAGTAGTCATGGCACTGGGAGACCTCTTTTTGCTTTTGGGCTAGTTTGTCGAGGAGCTTTTCAAGCTTTTCCTTCTCGGTCATTGTGCACCCTTGTAACACTGCTCGGCAAAATCCCAATGGATCACATCGCGGAACTGCTCGATGAAGCGGGGACGCTCGTTCCGGTAATCGATATAGTAAGCGTGCTCCCACACATCGAGGGTAAGGACTGGAGTTTTTCCATGTTTCAGGGGGGTGTCGGCATTACTGAGGGGCATGATTTCAAGGTTTCCCCCTCCATCACTGGCAAGCCACGCCCATCCTGAGCCAAAAAGGGTCGCCGCCGCATCGGAAAATTTCTTCATAAAGTCGTCTAAGCTTCCAAAGTCTCTTTCAATAGCGTTTAAAAGATCACCCGAAGGCTTTCCTCCTCCATCGGGAGACATGCAGCTCCAGAAAAAGGTGTGGTTCCAAGCTTGGGCCGCATTGTTAAAAACCCCTCCACTCGAGTTTTTGACAACGGTTTCAAGGTCTTGCTCACTTTCCGGTTTTCCCTCTACAAGGGTATTGAGCTTTTTAAAGTAAGCAGCGTGGTGCTTATTGTAGTGATAGTGCATCTGCTCCTCAGAAACAAAGGGAGCAAGTGCTTTTAGATCATAGGGAAGTTCTTCTTGATTAAATGGCATGATGGTTACCTCACGTTAAAAGGACCATCTTATAAAAGCTCTTTATTTATATGAAGTCAAAAAAATGAAACACGAAGCCGCAAAGGCACCGATGGTTTTCATCCGGCAACCAAAAGAAGGAGGCTTGATCTTGAACCGTTCAGACTTGAGGCAAAGAGCCGCTTCAAAAACAATAAGCATCAAAGAAACAAACGCCGTCACAGCAGATGCAACCGCAAAAAACTTATTGATGGTTTGGTTGGGTTTTACAGGCTTTATAGTCTCTGACGCAGGATTTTCAATCACCTTTATCCGTCGCCCTTCTTTCAGAATCTTCATAAAAAGAAGCTCTTTGCAGTCAGCTTTTTTTGGAAGCCATCCTCTTATTATATCGTTGTCTTTAACCGTAGAACTCACAATAAAGTAAAAATGACTTCCTTTTTTATGACTTCGCATAGTCCAATATTGGCTTCTGCTTACAACCTGAACAAAAAGCTTGCTATTTTCTTCAGTTGCCCGGATTTTCCAGTCCTCTCCATTATAGGAATAGATTGGGTTAGATAAAGCTTTGGAAACAGCCTCTGCAGCCACAGTTGGCAAGTAGTTTCTAAAATCAATGCTCATGACACATCATATCCTTTAAGTGCAAAACCTAAAATGGCTTGGGCAATCCGTCCAATTCTGGTAGGAGCCCAAGGATCTACAAAGGCATAGTTTATAGTTTTTTCTATACTGGGAAATCCACTAATACTCATAAAACCCTCTTTTTTTTCACTCGCAATAATATTAATTAAGGGAAATTAAGTAAAATATTAAAATAATATTTATTTAATTATTTTTAAAAGCGGGTTTCCTTCGAGCTCATCATCGCTCTCAGCTGGATAGGGAGGATTCGAGCGGTAGCCACACCCCTTGAGGATATGGGGGTAGCCAAAGTGCTCAATGACGGGCCACTGGCGGCAAACGAGGGGGCGGAAGCGGTACTGGCCACAGCTCCCATCTTTTTGGAGGTAGCGGCACCCCATGACATACATTTTTTTACCAAGGTAGATTTGAGGCTTTTTCATCCGGGGGTAAAAGCCATGAAATTGGGTGTACCAGAGGAAGAAAAGGCGTCCAATTAAATTTTTAGAATAACGGATCATCACATAATGGCAGCAATTTCCCCGCCTCTTGCAGGCCCCTTCTTGCTTAAAAGGGGGGCGGACCAGTTTTCGAGCCATTTTTTGCATAAAAAGGTCTATGAGGACGAAAGGGAGGGCAATCCACTTCGTCGACCACCGGATCCAACCAGGAAGCCACTGTTTGGGGATCCCTCCAGGTGGGGGTGGGGGCGGCTCGGTTGCCTCCCCTGCCCCCTCTAAAAGGTCTTCAAGTTCCATTAAAAATCCGAAACTGAGGTTAAAAATTACTTTTTTCTTGCATTTTCTTGCATACTTGGTACAATATACCGCTAAAACCGGAAAGTATGCAAGTAGCCTCAGAAGATTCTTGGATTAAAAAACTCTGGCCTGTTCAACGCTTTGAACATAAGAAGGTCGTTCCCCTCCTTTTTCTCAAATTTCTCGCTTCCCTCGTTTATGCGACCCTGACCTGCATGAAGGATAGCCTCATCGTCACCGCCAACCATTCGGGTGCCGAAGTGATCCCCGTTTTAAAGGGATGGATCGTCTTTCCCCTTTCCTTGCTTTGCGCCATTGCCTACTCGAAGCTGAGCAACCATTATAAGCGCTCTACCCTTTTCTATGGGATCATCACCTTCTTCCTCGTTATTGTCGCTGTCTATGGCTTCTTCCTCTACCCCAATGCCGATCTTTTAAGCCCGCACGCCTCTGCCGACCGACTCACCTCGATCATCGGAGCCAAATATACCCACTGGGTCTCGGTCTACCGCAACTGGATCCATGCCCTCTTCTTTGTCACGGCAGAGCTCTGGGCACAGGTGGTTATCTTTATCCTCTACTGGGGATTTGCAAACCACATTTGCCAGGTCAAAGAGGCCAAGCGGACCTACACCCTCTTCATCGCGGCTGGCGACCTGGCAACGATCATTGCTGGCCCCCTCGTCCTCTATTATGTAGGACGCTTCACAGGGGGAGACTTTGCAAGAACCCTGCAGACCCTGATCTCCTACATCCTAGCAGCGGGAGGATTGATCCTCGTTACCTACTGGTGGATGAACAAGTATGTCTTAAGCGATAAACGGTACTACGACCCTGCTGTGACCAAGCAAAGCCTCAATGCCAAGACCAAACTCACCCTCCGCAAGAGTATCAAACATATCTTCTCATCAAAGTATCTTTTGTGCATTGCAGTGCTCGTGATTGGGTGTGCGCTCACCATTAATATGGTCGAAGTGACCTGGAAAGCCCACCTTAAAGCGCTCTATCCCACCACAGCTGACTACCTCGCCTTCACCTCAAAGGCCACCACAATTGTCGGCGTAGCAGCCCTCTTAACCGTCCTTTTACTCGGAGGAAGCTTCCTCCGACGCTTTGGATGGCATTTTAGCGCTCAGATTGCTCCCATTACCATTGGCGCCACCGGTGCCGTTTTCTTTGTCCTCTCCTACTTCAGAGACTCATTAGGCCCTCTTGCCTCCTTCTTTGGAACCACCCCACTCATGATCCTTGTCCTCGTGGGCGCTTTCCAAAGTATTACCAGCAAAGTGGTCAAATACTCCTTCTTTGACTCTACCAAAGAGATGGCCTACATCCCCCTAGATCCAGAATCCAAGGTGAAGGGAAAAGCGGCGATCGACATGGTGGGATCCCGCCTCGGTAAATCGAGCTCCTCATGGCTCCAGGTCGGGCTGATGAGTGTCATGGGAACGGGATCGGTCCTTTTAATTACCCCCTACCTCATCCCCATTGTTCTCGGAATGTCCCTCTATTGGAGCTATTCGGCTCGCTACCTCAGCAAAGAGCTCTCCGCCAAGGAAGAGGCCCTCGCAGACACCCCCTCCTCCCAAGAAGAGGAAACCCCCGCTCCCGCCTAAGAGAGGGTGTCATCAAACTATTCCTGTTGCTTAGGTTCTTCCTATGGGAAGTTTCTGCGTTGCCCTGCTTCGACAACCCGCTGCAGGGTTGCCTCCATCGGGCGCCTTGAACTTTCCTCCTATTAAGCCCCTCCTCAACCGGAATAGTGTGACGACACCCTCTCTATTGTATTTTTAAACCACAGAGAACACAGAGAGGACAAAACATAAAAATAATTTGAGTTGAGCTTTAATTATATTTTCCGTATTATACTTGTAAAAATTAAATAGGAAGGGTCATGAAAAAGATTATTATTTTTTTAATCGGGGTTTTCGTCGGTTTCGGAGGCTACCACTTTTATAATCAACCAACTACAAAACCTCACAAGCTCAATTTTCACCAGAGCGCTCACCATGCTGAGCTTTTCAAAAAATGGGTTTCTTTTGAACCTAATGGGGAGAATTTCATCGCTGCCTTCCCGAAAAAGCCTAAAATGACCACTCGCGATCTTCCTGTCCCTGGTGGGGCAGATCCCCTTCCCTACAAAGAATTCAAGTGTACCCTGGACGAGGTGAAGCATTTTTCTGTGAGCTATACCACCCTTCCAGAGAGCTGGCTAAAGTATGGGGATAACCTCGTTCTCGGGGGAGCTCTTAAGGTGATCATGCAAGAAATGGGAAATCCTGAGCTTGTTGGAAAAGAATCGACAAAACTGAAGTCTTTTTCTGCTCTTGATTACGAGCATTACACCGAGGAGATGGTCTCTGGAGGAACGCTTGTTTTAGTGGGAAATACTCTCTACAAGGTGGAGATCACCCATCCTCGTGGAGAGGATCCCCATGTTCATGATGAGCTCTGCCACTTTCTAGAGAACTTCGCACCGGCTCTAGAAAAAAAAGTGCAGAATTAGCGCAAAGATTTTCAAACCTCGATATTGTTACTACCTTTTTTAAAATTGGTGACCCTAGATGGTGTCTTTATAAGGTTTCACTTGAAAGAAATTTTCCATAGGAAAAACTAAGGCAAGGGAAATATTATGACGACACCATCTCTAGTCCTGTGGCTCCCGCTTCGTCTCAGAGCGAGCACTCAGAAGCTGATACACCCCAATCCCCATAATAAAAAATGTGGCGGTCAGCAAGACAGAAACGGGATAGTGGATCTTTGAGATGTCCTGCTTTGCCACTTCAATGGTGAGGACCAGCCCCTCAAGGGAAAGGGCTGAGACAATGATGATCCCAAACTTTCCAATGGTTTTTCGGGTGTCTGATTGAGGCCTTGACTTGGGACCTTTTCGAATCACCTCTTCGAGCATCAGATATTTTCCCACATCGATCACCGCCATCGCGAAAACGATCAACCCGACCTCGTCGAGAATATTATAGACGGTGTAGGTCCCTGAAAGCATATCAGAAACAATGCTCCACACAGCAGAGCCCAAAATGCAAAGGGCGATCAGATAAAGAACGATGCAAGCGGCAACGTAGCCAAAGTTGGAAAGTTTGACAATTGCCCGTGTGGTCTGCTGTTTCATCGGTAACTCCTCGTTTTTTACCGTCATAAAAAAGACAGTTTAAAAACACAAGATTAATCCTCAGGGAGGCGGTGTTGCTCGATGATGAGTTCAAGCTGACGGAGATCTTTTTGCTGATGGGGATCGAGAGCGTAAGCCTCAATACTCTCCCGCCGCCCCGAAATCTCAATTTCTTTGAGAGGCTCAAAGACAAAGTGCTTTTCGACCTTATCGTAAACGCTTTTCGAGACAATGATCGATTTATCGGCCTTTTTGGTGTACCGCTCAAGACGGGAAGCAACGTTCACGGCATCCCCAATAGCGGTATACTCCATCCGCTTTTCGGAGCCAATATTTCCCAAGACAGCCAGGCCGGTATGGATCCCAATTCCCATTTCAAGGGAGCGCCGCCCCTCTTTTTCCCAATTGGCACTGAGCTCTTCAAGACGCAGCTGCATCTGAATCGCGGCAAGGACAGCATGGAGCTCTTGGAGTTTATCATCCATCGGCGCTCCAAACTCGACCATCATCCCATCACCGATAAACTTGTCGAGGGTTCCCCCATAGCTAAAGACCACCTCGATCATCTCTTCAAAGTACTCGTTGAGCATCTTCAAGACCTCTTCGGGAGGGAGCTCCTCAGCCATGCTGGTAAAGTGGCGGATGTCAGAGAAGAGAAGGGTCACTTTCCTCCGCTCTCCTTTAAGGGTAATCGGCTGATCAAGCTTAAGAAGCTCATCAAGGGCATATTGGGAAACGTAGCGGGCAAATCCCGACTTTAGCCTCTCTCTTTCTTCCAGCCCTTTTGCCATCGTATTGATCGCCATCGACAGTTCGTTAAACTCATCTTGGGTGTGGAGGTGGGAGCGGCATGAAAAGTCCCCATTTCCAATCGCCTGAACGGTGTCGCAAAGGGTCCCAAGGGAGGAGGAGACAAGCTTCGATAAAAAGTAGGCAAAAGCAGCTGCCACAAGGATCGAAATGGCAAAGGCAATGAGCCCATAGAAGAAAAGACGCTCGAGCTCCACATAGATCTCTTTGGTCCGGACATCGAGTCCTAAAAGGGCCATCACCTTTCCATCTTCTCCCCGAATGGGAGCATAACCAGAAAGCCAGCTTCCCCACTCGTTAGAGTGGATATGGGAGGTGACAAAGGGGACAGTGATCTCTGCAGGAATGACCTCCCCTGAAGAGTAGGGAGTCCCCAAAGAGTAGCGATCTCCAAAAAGGTAATAATAGGCCCCTGAAGCGTCTTTTTTAATCAGGTAGACATGCTCGGCATAGATGTCAGAGCGATGGCTATCACTTTGAATGCGGAGAAGCTCTTGTTTAAGTGCCTCTCGCTCAGAATCTCCTTGACTTTTGATATAATCTTCAACCGCTTGGGGATGAATCAGCTCTTCAGAAATGGTCGTGAGGGAAAGAACAGTGCTCCGAATCTCTTGAAAAATAAGGCGGGAGGCCTCTCCATAGATAATGAAGAGGGCGAGCAAAGTGCTCATAAACCCCAAAGCAATAAACGAATAGAATAACTTTGTCCGAAATTTCATCAAAATATCGACGCGGATACCCATTCCTTTAGATGGGGGAGGAAGCGTCGCTCCTCTTTTTGTTTAATGTTTTTCTTGTATTGTGTTACATTAAGGCTTGCTCTACGAAAGTCTGCTATATTCCAGTAATGGAATAGTTGTGTAATAGGAGATGCAATTCTGTCTCTCGTATCGTCGTCCACTAAGCGTGGTAAGTGTGCTCCCACTGATGTCAACAGACGAAACAGCCTTAGGGAATAGAGCAAAAACCCTAATTTAAGGCTAAGGTAGCAGCAATGATTGAATCTCGGTTCGTCCATATGGTTCTCTCGCTAGTTACAAGCTTCTTTGTTTAGAAAGGGGTAGTTGATTCCCCACTCCTAATCTCTATATAGAGGGAAGGGCTATTGAAATAAAGCCCTTCCCAAGATATATCAATAATAAACGAAGGACATCTCTTTGAGCCGAGCAAAAAAAGTCATCCTTTTTTCCTTGGCGACTCCTGCTGTTGCATTTGCAGTGTGTTTCGCCTTTTTGCCCACAATCCTTTCCTCAAATTTTGGGAAAAACCTCATCACCAGCAGAAATCTTTCGATCGGAGAGCTTTCCCTAAGCTGGGCAGAAGGGCAAAGTCTGAAAAACCTCCGCTACAAAGAGACAGGGCTTAAAGTGTCGATTCCTTCGATAGAAAGCGAGTGCTCTTTTTGGAATCTTCTCTTCCGCAGTGGCTCTATCGGAAAAACAACTATTACAAACCCCGTTATTCAGGTCGATCCTGAAAAAACCTACGCTGAAAAAAAAGGAGCTGGCTGGTCCAATTTTAGCGGAGAGCTCATCGTTAAAAATGGGCGGGCCATTGCTAGAAATGTAATGATCGAGGGGATCAAAATCGACTTTAAAAAAGGGGAAACCTTCTCCTTTTTTGCAGAGGGGCAAACAGCAGATGGGAGCTTTTCTCTTCGGGGAAACGAAGCGTTTGAGGGGCAAGGGACGATTAACCGCCTTCCTCTAAAAGGGGTCGATGAGCTTGTTGCTGCTTTTTATCCCGAAGGGCGCGGCCTTTTGCTGAAAGTTTTTGGAAATACCCTCGATGCCAACTTTACATCGAAGAAGCAGGGAGCGGGTTTGGACCTAACCCTCGCGCTCAACTCCCCTCTTTTGCAAACACGTTTAGAGGCCAATTACACCGAGGATATGTTAAAATTAATAAAACCGATGAGCTTGACCTGGACCCCTGGTCTCCAGCTCTACCTTGCCTCAGCCTCTTTAAATCCAGAAGAGTTCCAGATGCTGACGAGCAGAGGAAACTTTTCCTTCCAGCAGGTCAAGGGAGACTTTTCAATCGGCGACAGGATGGGAAACCTCCTTCTAAAGTTCCCCAACCAAAAGCCCATTACCTTTCAAGATATTGCCTTTGACCTTAACTTGAAAAAAGGACACCTTTCCCTTGAAGGGGAAACAACCCCTTCTGGAAAAGTGGCGCTTGAGGTCGGAAAAGAAACGGTTAAAGTCACCTTGAAAGACTTTTCATCCCAAGTGGCCGATCCCTTTTTGAAAACGCGTGGGCAACTCCCCAATATGATTGGACCGACTTTGGACTTAGCCTATGCAAAAAAAGGGAAAAACATCGACCTAAAGGTAGATAGTGATGGCCTCTTTTTCACGGGAGCTTTTGTCCAAAACAAGGCCCTCCGCCTCAGACGCCCTTTAAAAGGAAGTTGGAAGGTGAGTGAAACCTCCTACGATGCCCTCCGCCGCTGGAGAGACCCTAACGTTACCCCATCTCCTTTTAAAATTATTGGGACAGGAGAGCTAAAAATTGAGCTCACCTCTCTCCTTCTTCCTCCCGACCGTTCCAAAGCTACCTTTGATGCCCAACTGCAGCTGAATAAGCTCAAGCTCAATCACGCAGAGCTCAGAAGATTCGACTTTAAAGTGACAAAGGAAGAGGAAATAGAGTTCCAGTTCGATGGGAATGTCGCTATTGATGGGGCTCGAAAAAATGGAGAAGTCTCAGGGAAGGGGCAGTTTAGCGGAGAGCTAGGCAACGGCAACGTGACCACCTCGATCGAAGCAGAGATCTCCCATCTTCCTTCAATCTTCATCGATATTCTCCAACCCTCTGAATATCCCCCTTCTGCTTTCCTCGGTGACCTTATCGATGCCACCTTTAATGCCGAGATCGCGCAAGGGCGGGGAACGGTCAACATGGAGCTCAACGCTTCTGCTTGCCGCGCCTCTTTTGCCGGAAGGGTCTCGAATGGAGTCCTCACCCTTGCAAAGCCCCTCCAAGCCTTGTTTACGATTACCCCTCAGCTCAATGCTGTCTTGGACAAAAGTGCCAAGCTCGTTGTGGTCGCGATGGAAAAGCCGATCTCCCTCTACATCGATCCGAAGGGGTTTAGTGTTCCCCTAAAAGATCTCCATATTCGTAGCATGAGCTTACAATATGGGCAGCTCGACATGGGACAAATCATCTGCCAAAATAGTGGGAGCGCCTCCGAGATCAGCGGGATCTTTAAGATGGCTGACTCTTCGACTGTTTCGATCTGGTTTGCCCCTGCAGAGTTTAATATGAGCCGGGGAAATGTCACTATCGACCGGACAGAGATTCTCTATGACCGCCGCTATGAAGTGTGTCTCTGGGGCCACGTCTTCTTCCCCCGCCGCTATGTTGATATGACCTTGGGGATCACCGCCCCCGCCCTACGCTCCTTTGGCATTTCAGGAATCAACAACTCTTATGTTCTTAAGGTGCCTGTAAACGGCCCCTTTGGGAATGTGGAGGTCGATACCGGCGCTGCAACCGCTAAGATCGCCTTTCTCGTTGCCCGGAAGCACATCGCCCCAAGGGCAGGCGTCTTTGGTCAGGTTCTTGGGACTATCGGCGACCTCGCCGATAATCAGTCAGACGTTCCCCCTCCTAAGCCTCCCTTCCCTTGGCAAAAATAGTCTGTCATTTTGCCATTGATATTGGCATTTTTCACTGAAATTTGGGCATGGTTCAAAATACAGCATGCTGAGGTAACACTTCACGACGTAGCTTTTCTTCGCCTTCGGCTCCGAAGCTGTGTCGGTTCAGTGGATTTTTTTTGTTAAGCTGAAAGTCGAGCAAAGCGAATATGGTAAGTGGCTAAAAACCTGGAAAAAAAGAGGCTTGTTCCTTGGTGAAAGATGTGCAAGGTTTTCTAGGAAAGAACCTTTCCAGCGAACTGACATGGCTTCGGAGCCGAAGGCGAAGAAAAGCCATGCGGTGAGCTGTCCGCGGCTTCAAAATGGCTCTGCAAAATCGCCCCGCACGAGGGGTGGAACAGTGCTTTGCACGGCCCCCCGAGGAGGGTCGATTTGGCTTGCCAGATTGAAGCTCAAGGGGGCAGCAGGGGGCTTGCCCCCGACGCAGCTTTCATGAGACCAAAGATTGTTACCCTATTTTGAACCATGCCGAAATTTGCCAAAACCGTTGGCAAATTTCATCTACTTGAGTCACGTATAAGATCCCTTAGGCAACAGTCACGTCTTTGCAGAGGTAGACGTCTTGGATGGCATGGAGGAGCTCGATCCCTTCGCGCATGGGACGCTGGAAGGCTTTACGGCCTGAGATAAGTCCCATTCCTCCTGCTCGCTTGTTAACGACCGCGGTTTCGACAGCAGCAGCTAGGTCATTTTCTCCAGAGGCGCCCCCAGAGTTAATCAGCCCCATCCGCCCCATGTAGTTGTTGATCACCTGGTAACGGGTCAGCGCTATGGGGTGATCTTCAGAGAGCTCGGTGTACATCTTCTCCGTCTGCTTGCCAAACTTGATCGCTTTAAACCCTCCGTTGCAGGTGGGCGCTTTTTGTTTGATGATATCGGCTTGAATGGTCACACCCAGATGGTTCGCCTGACCGGTCAGGTCGGCTGCGGTGTGGTAGTCCTCTTTATCGGTCTTAAAGGCAGAGTTACGGAGATAACACCAAAGAATCGTCACCATCCCGAGCTCATGGGCCTGCTCGAAAGCCTGCGCCACCTCGACGATCTGCCGGTCACTTTCAGGCGAACCAAAGTAGATGGTCGCTCCAACGGCGCGGCATCCCATTTCATAGGCCTGGTGGATCGAGGCAAAGGGAATCTGATCATAGGTATTGGGGTAGGAAAGGAGCTCGTTATGGTTAAATTTCAGGACAAAGGGAATTTTGTGGGCATATTTGCGCGCCACAGAACCAAGGACTCCCAGGGTCGTTGCCACAGCGTTACACCCCCCTTCGATCGCCAGCTTGACGATGTTTTCGGGATCAAAATAGTCGGGGTTTGGGGTAAAAGAAGCTCCAGCAGTATGCTCAATCCCCTGGTCAACAGGGAGAATTGAGAGATAGCCGGTATTTGCTAAGCGGCCATGCCCTAAGATTGCCTCCAGATTCTGAAGAACTCGGATAGAACGGTCGGTAGGGGCAAAGATCCGGTCGACCCAGTCGGGTCCTGGAAGGTGGAGCCTCCCCTTATCAACGGTCTGACACTTATAACCAAGAAGGGATCTTGCTTTATCTCCAAGTAGTTTTTCAATCTTCGAAATCGACATAGGGCTCTCCAAAATTTGCTTGTTTCTATTATGAAATACTAGAGGAAATTTTGCAACTTTTGACAAAATTTCTAAGGAGGTTTAAATTATAGGCGAAATGAATTATCAATACCTTGTTAGAAAACTGTTGCTACTCGTTGTCTCTTTATTTCTTGTGGCAACGATTACCTTTTTCCTGATGCAAGCCGCTCCAGGCGACCCTTTCATGCAGGAGCAGGCGGTCCCCGAGGAGATCATGAAAAGCATGTATGCTCACTATGGCCTGGATCAACCTTGGTATGTTCAATATTTGAAGTATCTAAAGGGACTGATAACATGGGATTTAGGCCCCTCCTTTAAGTATGAAGGGCGGACGGTCAACGATATTATCCGTGAAGGATTCCCCGTCTCTTTAATACTTGGCATTCAAGCGATTGCCATCTCTTTGTTTTCGGGAGTTATTTTAGGGACGATCGCTGCTGTCAAACGGTCTCGCTGGCAAGATTTTATGGCGATGGTCATTGCCGTCATCGGCATTTCGGTTCCCAACTTCATCATGGCAACCTTCCTCCAATACATTTTTGCGATGAAATTCGACCTGTTCCCCGTCGCCAGATGGGGCAGCCTCGCCCACTCGATCCTCCCCGCTTTTTCTCTAGCGGCTCTCCCCACCGCTTTTATTGCAAGGCTGACCCGGACCAACGTGGTGGAGGTCTTGGAGCAAGACTATATCCAAACGGCCCGCTCTAAAGGGCTCTGCACACGAAAAGTGGTCACCAAACATGTCCTGAAAAATAGCCTCCTCCCTGTCATCACCTACCTGGCTCCCTTGTGTAGCACCATCTTAACGGGAAGCTTTATCGTTGAAAAGATTTTTGGCATTCCGGGGCTCGGAGGCTGGTTTGTGACCAGCATTACCAACAGAGACTACACCGTCATCATGGGGGTAACCGTCTTTTATAGCGCCCTTTTGATGCTCTGCATTTTAGTTGTCGATATCCTCTACACCTTCCTCGATCCTCGCATTAAATTTACAAAACCTAAACTGGCGGCCGAATGAAAGAAAGTGACACATTGATCTCCCCTTCTCTTCCTATGGCAGATGCGATTCCTGAAAAGGGTATCTCTTACTGGAAAGATGCTTGGATCCGCCTCCGCGCTAACCGGGCGGCTATTTTTGGTTTGGTCGTCTTAACCACCCTCCTTTTGGCAGCCATTATTGTCCCTTTCTTCACCAGCCATACCTATTATGAAACCCACCTTCAGCTAAAAAATAAGGCCCCTTGCTCCAAGTTTTGGTTTGGAACCGATGAGCTCGGCCGGGACCTTTTCACCCGGATTTGGTGGGGAGCTCGCATCTCCCTCTTCATGGGAATTTCAGCTGCGGTGATCGACATGGCAATCGGTGTTTTCTATGGCGCTTTTGCAGGAATGGCAGGGGGAAAGACCGAAGAATTTATGATGCGGGTGACCGATATCCTCTACTCCCTTCCCCACCTTTTGATCGTCATCCTTCTCATGGTAATCATGAAACCGGGGGTTCTCACCATTATTATTGCCTTAACGATTACAGGATGGATCAATATGGCCCGGATCGTCCGCGCCCAAATTTTGCAGATTAAGCAAAATGATTTTGTGATCGCCGCTCACATGTTAGGAGCGGGGCGTTGGCGGGTCCTCTTCCGCCACCTTATCCCCAACGCCCTTGGATCGATCATCACCACGATGACCCTCACCATTCCTGCCGCTATTTTTATGGAGGCTTTTTTAAGCTTTTTGGGGCTTGGCGTTCAGGCCCCCATTGCGAGCTGGGGAACGATGGCAAGCGATGGCCTCTCAGCCCTTCGCTACTACCCCTGGCGCCTCTTTTTTCCCGCTGGCTTTATTAGCATCACGATGCTTTCTCTCAACCTTTTGGGAGATGGGGTGCGTGACGCGTTTGACCCGAGGCTCCGCAGATGAAAGAGCTATTAGAAGTGGAGAATCTCCACACCTCCTTTTCTTCCCTTTCTAAGAAAATCGCTGCCGTTCGAGGGGTGAGCTTTAAGCTCAAAGAGGGAGAAACGGTGGGCATTGTGGGAGAGTCGGGATGTGGAAAGTCGGTCATGGCAAGGAGTCTGACCCGCCTCCTCCCTTCGGTTTCTGCCAAGGTTGAGAAAGGGTCTGTCTTCTATCATGGGGAAAATCTCCTCTTAAAAAGTGAAAGGGAGCTCCGGAAAGTCCGAGGGAAAGAGATCGGAATGATTTTCCAAGACCCCATGACCTCTTTAAACCCCACGATGCGGATCATTGACCAGATCACCGAGGGATATGCCCTCCACCACCCTGAAAAGAGCAAAGAAGAGGTGGCAGCGCGCGCCCTGGCCCTCCTTGAAAAGGTGGGGATCTCCGATGCCCGCACCCGACTCCGCCAATACCCCCATGAGCTGAGCGGCGGTATGCGGCAACGGGTGATGATCGCCATTGCGATGATCTCCTCCCCTAATATCCTTATTGCCGATGAACCCACAACCGCCCTTGATGTCACCATCCAAGCACAAATTCTCGATCTTTTAAAAGAGATCCAACAAAAAGAGAAGATGAGCATCCTCCTCATCACCCACGACTTTAGCATCATCGCCGGCTTTTGCGACCGAGTGGTGGTGATGTATGCCGGAGAAGTGGTTGAAAGTGCCCCTGTTGATGAGCTTTTTAGCGCTCCCAAACACCCCTACACCCGCCGCCTCCTCAACTCAATTCCCCGCCTCGACCTCCCTTCAAAAAAGCAGCTCTATTCGATCCATGGATCCCCTCCCGACCTCTCCCATAAAATTAAAGGGTGCTCCTTTGCCAAAAGGTGTCCCCATGCGATGCACATTTGCAATGATGGAAAACCCAAAGCGGTTCAGGTGGGGGAGGAACATACGACCTCTTGCTGGCTTTTTGACCCCCGCATCGAAAGAAAAAGGAGACTCACATGACCCTCCTTGAAGTGAAAAACCTGAAAAAACATTTCCCCTACAAGGGGAAAGTCCTCCGCGCCGTTGATGGGGTCTCTTTCGCCATCGAAGAGAGGGAAACCCTCGGCCTTGTCGGAGAAAGTGGCTGCGGCAAAACCGCCCTTGCCCGGGCTCTGATGCGCCTTTACGAACCGACCAGTGGAGATATCCTTTTCCAAGGAGAGAGCATCCTAAACTATAGGGGAAAAGCGATCAAAACGCTCCGTCACAATATGCAATACATCTTCCAGGACCCCTTTGCATCTCTCAACCCCCGGATGACAGCTGGGGAGATCATCGCCGAGCCCCTGAATATCCACAACGTTCTCAACCCCCGCGATCGAGAACAAAGGGTTCAAGAGCTCCTTCGAATCGTCGGGCTTCGTCCCGAATATATCAGCCGCTTTCCCCATGAGTTTAGTGGAGGGCAGCGGCAACGGATTGGGATTGCCCGCTCCCTTGCTCTAAACCCCCGCCTCATCGTCTGCGACGAGCCGATTGCCGCCCTCGACGTTTCCATCCAAGCCCAAATCGTCAACCTCTTAAAACATCTCCAAGAAGAGATGGGGCTCACCTACCTCTTTATCTCTCACGACCTCGCGATGGTCAAATACCTTTCAACACGCGTGGCGGTGATGTATCTCGGCCACCTCATGGAGCTGGCCCCGAGCATTGAGCTCTATGAACGACCTCTCCACCCCTATACGCAAGGGCTCCTTTCTGCCATCCCGATCCCCGACCCGATCATCGAAAAAAAGCGGAGCCGGATCCTCCTCACCGGCGATGTCCCCAGCCCTGTCAACCCTCCCAAGGGGTGCGTTTTCTGCACCCGCTGCCCCCTTGCTAAAAAGGAGTGCCATGAAAAGCGCCCCCCGCTGCGGGAGGTTGCCCCGGGCCACAAAGTCGCTTGCCACCTTGTCTAAAACATTTGCTTTTTATCTGAAAAAACCTTAGAATACCTCCTTTAACCAAGGAATTTTAAAATGGGTGCTATTTTACAGTTTGGGTGTCAGGTAGGTATGCTTTGTCTTCCCTACCTGTCTAATCGAAGAGCTCGCACCGGCATTTATTTAACAGCAGCAACTGGAACTGCAGCAATTGTAATCCCCCAACTATCTGAAGGTGAGAGCAAAGAAATATATCGTATCCGGTTAGTGGCCACCTCCATTTTAGCTATAGCCATCCCGATCCTGTTTATCTCTTATTATAAGGGAAAATGCTTAGGGGAGTCGAAGAGGATCGTCAAGGAGGTGTTTGGAAGGCAGGTGGCTGGAGCCATTGCCCTTTGTATCCTTTCTGAAGCTCTTCCTTATGATTATCGTTTTAGGTATTTTCACCTTTTCAGCCAATCAGAAACCCCAAATCAAAACCAAATCGACATGGCCTGGCTATATAGAACAGCGGATTCTGCAATGACTTCGCGTCATCCAACAATTATTTCCTCATGCCTTGATACTCTGAGAAAAAGCTACCATCCCCCTAAGGAATTTACCCAAAAAGAGAAAAATTCGCTCAACACCTTTATCAGTAAGCTACGCACTGAAGTTGTAGGAGGAATAACTAAGCAAAAACTCGCCCAGCTTTTTATTTCTTACATCGAGCGTGCAAAAATAGATGAAGACTTTAGAGGATTTTTCTTTACTTGCTTAAGCGGTGCTACAGGAAACTGCAACGACCGTAGAGCCCTTACAATTGCTAGAATAAATCCACTTTATGAACTTTCTAAAATTCCTGTAACAAAGCCTCGAGAAATTTTAAGTTTTCTAAAAAAATGCTGGACCCTCGAGTTGGTTGAAAGCCAAATCCGTGGTTTGAAAGTAGGCTCCGATGAAAATACTCAGTTTAAGGATAATGCAGAAAACCTTGAAGTCATGCTTGCCCACCTACTTGCCGTTAAAGAAAAATTTAACCTCCCTCTTGGAATCGAAGGCATGTATAACACTAATATAGGAGGTGCTAACGATGCAACAAAAATTCAGATCATTCAGCAATTTTAAATTTGAACAAATACAGCTGGCCTCTAAAACTTCCTAAAAGCTATTGAGATGGAAAATCTATTCTTTCCTGCTCCCGCCCTCAGCAAGCGGCTAATCGCCGATCACTTCAGTTGGGGAGTGATAGTAATGTTTTTTTAGAGCCCTTTAGAACCGTCCACCAGCTATTTTAGCTTGCTATGATTTTTCTAGGGCTTTCATTGCTGAGGCATACAGCTCTTCCCATGTTGTAACTCTCAAAAACTCAGTCATGTTTCTTAAGAGCTCTATGCATTTTCTTCTTGCATGATAGTTTTGAAATACCAGTACAATGCCATCTTGACCTACGAGACGTAGAATCACATGGACTAGGAATGAAAATAAAATGAGCATCGCAATAATGGCGGACAAATTTTGTTTGCCATGGTCGGATAAGCGATAGTTGTTACCAACTATCGCTCTCCTAAGAACTGTGCGTGCGAGTTTCCCCGCACACAGCTCAAGCCTTTATTAAGACCAAGTTTTAACTTAGTCCAGCTGCTATATAACAGCGATGGTTTAACAGTTAAACGGTTTTATGCCCTTACCATTTTAATCCCTTTCTTAGAGCGATTCTCTAAGTATGGGATATATTCAGGGTCATATGGATTCGCATTCGCCTTGATTTTGACATATCTTTTAATAGGAAGATATGCTGCTTCAAAGAGTTTGAACTCTTTCCACCGTCCGTTTGGTCGTTTAAACTTTGTAACCATAACCCAGTTTCGACCATTTTGGCAGCTGAAATATTTTTGTTTAATCCAGCTGTGGTTTTTATTGGGGTGTTTACGTTTACACCATCGCCATATTGCTTTAAAAATATGACTATCTACATACCTAAATGTTTGTTTTGCAATTACATGTCGGTAGTACTGTGCCCATCCTCGAATAACTGGGTTTAATTTTTGCAGCAATTCGTGGACCGACAATCCTCTGCTGGATTTGATGATGTTACGAACCTTTTTTAAGAATATTTTAACATTCTTCTTACTTGGTTTAATTAACAGCTTTTCCTTGTATTTCCGTATGGTAAATCCAAGAAAGTCAAATCCATTTTGGACTTTTGTGATATGCGTCTTCTCAGCGGAAAGGGTGAGACCCCTTTCCTGGAGAAATGACTCGATGGCTGGTTTGATTTTGTTTTCCAAGACCTCTTTTGAACTACCCGTGACAACAAAGTCGTCAGCGTAGCGGATAAGGTGAGCTTTGTCAGTCTGTTTTGTGATTGACTTGATCAGCTTCTCCATTCCATCTAAAGTCAGATTTGCTAATGTTGGAGATATCACCCCGCCTTGGGGAGTTCCTGCATTAGTCGCATACCATTTGGTTTTGTGTAAAAAGCCAGCTTTTAACCATTGCTCTAGAATTTTCCTATCCAGTAGGATATTCCGTTTGAGCCATTCATGGTTTATTAGGTCAAAGCACGATTTTATATCTCCTTCTAAGATCCATTGAGCAGAACGCTTCTTTGCTAATGCTTTGAAGCATTGCTCAATTGCATCGGCGCAGCATCGATGGGGTCGAAACCCATACGAGTTTATGTCTGCTATTGTTTCCGCAACAGGCTCCAGAGCAAGTAGGTACAGAGCTTGTTGTGCTCTATCTTGCATGGTTGGTATACCTAGCGGACGTTTTTTTCCGTTCTTTTTGGGGATATAAACCCGACGCAGGGGTTTTGTTCGATAACCTCTGCGGTTCATAGCTTTGACTTATTACTTTGCCATATTTCTCGATCAACGCCTGGTGTTTTGGCACCTTTACTACTAGTTACTCGCTTTACAGCTAGTAACTTTGCGTAGTGCGAATGGGTTAGTATCCATTGCAATGCTTTGGCTTTGCCATAGCGTTTTTCTTTAACAGCCTTGGCAATACGCATTTGTAATCGTTTGACTTTTGTGTTAATGAGTTCCCAATCAATGATTACCCAGTCTTCAAAAGTTGATGGTGCACCAGCTATTTCTTTTGCCTTCATTTGCTTTCCTTCATTTCAACGATTTTACAAAGTCTCTTACCATAAAAGACCCACTAGACGTCAGCTCATTTTCATGCCGCATAATATTTCAATGCGTATCCATGCTATTACAGCTTGGCATTCGCTTTTTCTAGTATCCTCTGCCTCCTATTCCATTGGTTAGTTTCGCAACTATCCTACCTGATTTCAGGAGAATAAGAGGATTTTCACGTTCCACATAATAAGTAATGTTGGGTTAGGTGCTCGCTCTCGACCGGGAAGTTTAGACCAACGGGAAGTATACGGTACCTTTCCACCACCTTCCGTACCTTTTGGTTCCAGTGTCTCATTCACTTTCACTGGTTACACATAACGATCTTTATCACGAATTCACTTTTGTTCACCTTACCAACTTGCTAGCACTTCCTGGTTGTGACTACCAGAAGGGACCCTTTCTCACGATTGTTTCCCCGGATAATTATCCTTCGTTACATTGTCAGGCTAGCTCTTTATTCATAGCCCTAGCATCATTTAGTGGTATAAATGGTCTCCTCCTTTGTTGTGGAGACAACTTTACTTATGCAGCCTCGTGTCGCACCCCGTAGTTATGGTCAAAATAATAGCCTTGGTTCTTCAGGGTATTGTGTCCTTCATTTTCTACTTTCCATCTCTTTCTCCCCGCTGCTATCAGCGTTTTAACGTTTTTATCTTTGACTGGAAGGTCTGTGACATACTCAAACTTCCGAATTGGCTTTCTTGTTTTTGGGTCTATTTCGCTTAGGCTGATAAAGTTCACTCTGAGGCTATCTTCGGTATCTCGAATAGGTACATTGCTTAAGTATTCGTAACGAAATAATTTTGTTTTCCCTTTTACAATCGCTTTTTCCTCAATTACATGGGTATCTTTCCCGTTTCGAGCTGTTTCGATCCATTCGTACATGGTTTTACTATTGCCAGGTTTACATGTAGCGATAAAGTGAAAGCGATGATCTAGAACTATGTTTAAAAACTCATGGTTGCAATGAAGAGCATCGACTTGAAGGGTGGCTCGAACCGTTTTATGTCTTGCCCTAAAACTTGTAAGCCAACGCTTTGCTGCATTTTGTTCACAGTCTTGCTTTTTATTTCCATCTTGAGGAGTAATGAACTCTGGACTTAAGGGAAGAAACATATTTTCAGTGGGGTGAATAATCCCAACATTAAACATTTTGTGTGTATACAAAGTGCGCTTGGTTCCATTTTCTTGGGAGTGCTTAGCATAGCTACAATTATTGCAGGAGATTTCTTCTGAGGAAAAATAATCCACACCGTCTCCAGAGAGAAGAAGGCCTACTTGTGGGGTAAAGGTAAGGGCCTGAAACATACCGCTCCGATCGAGTTTTCTAAAAACCTCATCAAATACGGAAACAAAAGACTGTTGATCTACAGGGTCAAGAATATTGCGAACAGTCTGAGAGCAGCTCACGGGTTCTCTATGGAAAAGCTTTTTAAAATTCTCTAGATATACCCCTTGCTCCAAAGTGCTTTCGTGGGAGCGCAATGAAGGGTGTTGAAAGTAAAAAGCAGCAAAAGCTGTCATCGCCGCAGAAGTGATGGGGTACTTGTAATTCGGAGCTCCGATGGATCGGTGCTCTGGAATTGTATTACATACCAGCAATTCCCGGGTAAATTTTAAGTAATACTTGCTTAATAATTTAGGGTTCTGCAAAAATTTTCTTTTCGTAAACTTTCATTGAGGTTACCAGATATGGCCATTCAAAACGAAGAGAAAAAGCATCTTTCTGCTAAAGGAATGCTAAGTAAAGCGCGGCTGTTTTTTGAAGGGATTAAGACCCCTTCGAAAAAGGGAGCAGGAAATAAGCCTACAATATCTCTAGCAGATTGCCTGATGTCAGGGTTAGCTATTTTTAGTCTTAAATTTCCATCGTTACTACAGTTTGACAAAGCAGTAGGGGAAGGGACTATTAAGCATAACCTGGAGTCTCTTTACGGGGTTGAAAAAGCACCTTGCGACACGCAATTACGAGAAAGGCTAGATGTCGTTAATCCAAACAAAATTCGAGGCGTTTTTAAAAAGATTTTCTCCACGTTGCAAAGAGGAAAAGTACTTGAGAAATATAAGTTTATAAATGGCTGTTACATGCTTGTATCAGATGGAACCGGATTCTTTTCTTCAAGTACAGTCCACTGTAAAAATTGTTGTGTCAAACAACACAGAAATGGCTCGATAACTTACTACCACCAGATGCTTGCAGCTGCTATTGTTCACCCAGACCATAAAGAGGTGATCCCTCTTTGCCCAGAACCTATAGCTCAATCAGATGGAAGCAAAAAAAATGACTGTGAAAGAAATGCCAGCAAGCGTCTCTTAGCAGATGTCCGTCGAGAATACCCACACTTACCACTTATTCTTGCAGAAGATGGCCTTGCGTCAAATGCACCACACCTACGGCTGTGTAATGAGCTAAATATTCGCTTTATTACTGTTGTTAAACCAGATGGAAACAAAACGCTTTTTGAGTGGCTTAAGGGAATAGGGATGCAAACAAAAGAGTTCACAGACGAAAAAGGGCACAGACACCGAATGGAATTTTATAATGATATTCCTTTAAACGACGCTGATCCCACTTTAAAGGTGAACTTTGTAGAGTACTGGGAATTTTTAGAAAATGGAGAAAAGAAATATCATTCTACCTGGATAACAGATATAGAAATAACCCAAGAAAATGTTTTTTCAATCGTTCAAGGAGGAAGAGCTCGGTGGAAAATAGAGAATGAAACGTTTAATACACTCAAAAATCAAGGCTATAAATTCGAGCACAATTATGGGCACGGCAATAATTATTTAAGCACAGTTTTTGCAATGTTAATGATGCTGGCCTTTTTAATAGACCAAGTGCAGCAAATATGCTGTGGTTTATTTAACTCAGCCAGAAAAAGATACCACGCGAAAATAGTGTTATGGGAAAAGCTAAGGAATACTTTTGCAATATTTAAGCTAGACTCGTGGGAAACCCTCTACAAAGCACTTGCGCAAGGCGTTGAAGGTAAACTTGTTTTAAACACATCATAAGCTTTGTGCTTGAGTGAGTAGCCTTGGTTTTTTTGAGTGACAGATCTAAAAAAGTCGTTTACCTCACGCTCCCCCCTGCCCTCAAAAATCATTTATCAAAGCCATACCCTGTTTTGGCTTCTGTCAACCAATTCCCGGGAATTGCTGATTACATACTTTTTCTAGTGAACGAAAAAGTGATGACCTGGTAAGCTTACGTTTCATTGACACTCCCTTATTTTTGCAAAGATCTGCAAGAAATAACTGAGTGTAAACAAACTCTTCCCTAAGGGGAAAGTTATTTTTTACCTAAATTTAAAATTGCTGCAGATCATTACAGGAGTCGAGAAACAACTCAAAAACAGAGAAGCTTTTTTCGAATACTTAGCGGTACACTCTAAGTGGGAAAAGGTCCTCCAAACAAGCTACAAAGATAAGTGGGAGCAGGCGCAAGAAAATGCTATTAATGCTTGCGAAAAGTTTTTTGAACTTCTGGAAGAAACACAAAACCCTAACCAAAAAGATATTGCCAACTACCCCCTTCTAGAGAAACTTCTTACTGGCTATAATAAGGCTTTCAAAACCAAGCGTCTTGAAATACTCCCTTTTTACTCAGGAAAAGAGTTTTTACCACTTGCTCGAGCACGGATCACTGAAGACTTTATTAAAGAGCAGAATTTAGAATCACTACTACCATGAGCTGCAGCAGATCCAGGCAGGACACTGTGAGTTTTTCAGGACCCGCTCGACAATGGTCCCATAGCCGCGGCTTGCGCCGCTAGGACTGAGGACCGTCCCAATGACAAGAAGATCAAACGACTCCTTCTCGATCAGATCCAAAATGGCCGCGTCAACGGTCCGCGCTTGAATGGTCCGGAGATTCATCCCAATGCGGAACTCAAGCCCAATCGCCTCCGCCCTTTTTAGAATCGACTCGGCAACCACTGTCCGGTGGTAAAGAGGTGTTTCCAGTGGAAGCGAAAAGGGCACTTCAACAACATGGACCGCGGTCACATCGGCTCCATGCACCTTTGCAATTTCACACGCCATCTGGACCGTTTGGGTCTCTTTTCCCCCTCGCGTTGGAACGAGGATATGTTTATACTTCTTCGCCTTAAACTCAGGGATTTTCACCTTCTCAACCTCGAGCTTTCCAGCGGGGGCGATCGCCTGCTTTTTCCGGTAGTAGAAGTACATCCCAAGGCCGAGGAGGATCCAGACCGTTCCCAGGTTTCTTCCATCGGGTTTGGTAAAGACAACAAGCACCCACGTTGCAGCCGTTGCCAGTCCCCCTAAAAGAGCGGTCAAAGGGAGAGAATACTTCCCAAAGCGGATGTTGAAAGGAGCTTTAAAAGGGCGCTTCATATTGGGGCGCTTGATCCGGAGATAGATGAGGGAGAGGTGGGTCATGCAAAAGGCGAGCATCGCCCCGAAGTTATAGAGATCGGCTAAAAAGGTGAGGCGCCCGCGCGATGCAATCACAATCAGCGCCGCCAAGATCGCAAAAACCGCGAGGGAGACGACGGGGGTTTTATACTTTTTGTGGACACTTCACGATGCAGCTTTTCTTCGCCTTCGGCTCCGAAGCTGTGTTGGTTCAGTGAATTTTTTTGTTATACCCAAACAAGCTCAAGAATTGGTTTTAGGCAACGCGAAAGCTGTCGAAATTCGTCGATCCTAAGTGGCTAAAAACCTGGAAAAAAAACTTGGTCCTTCGTGAAAGATGTGCAAGGTTTTCTAGGAAAAAACCTTTCCAGCGAACTGACATGGCTTCGGAGCCAAAGGCGAAGAAAAGCCATGCGGTGAGCTGTCCGCGGCTTCAAGATGGCTCTGCAAAATCGCCCCGCACAAGGGGTGGACAGTGCTTTGCACGGCCCCCCGAGGAGGGTCGATTTGGCTTGCCAGATTGAAGCTCAAGGGGGCAGCAGGGGGCTTGCCCCCGACGCATCTTTACATAAGACCAAAAATTATTACCCTATTTTGAACCATGCCGAATTTTCAAACATTTTTGACACCCCACACTCACGCTCAACAACTTATTCAAAGCTTTCAAGGAGTTGCAACAAAGCAGATGAAGATGTTATGGTTGCAGAAATGCATGAGTTATTCTTGCCCAGCTCCTAAGTCTACGTCAAAACCTCTTTAGGTAATTCAAAGAAGACATTTTCTTCGGTGTATTCCACCTCTTCGGTCTCGGTAACACCGAGAGTATAGAGATGCTCGATACACTTTTGGACGACCGACTCGGGAGTTGAGGCGCCGGCGGTTAGCCCAATCGCCTGCACCCCTTCGAGCCATGCGGGATCGATCTCTTGAGGATCATTGATCAGGTGCCCGGGGATTCTCCGTGTGCGGGCTACCTCGCAAAGACGGTTCGAATTGGAGCTTGTCGGATCCCCCACGACAAGGACAAGATCGACCGAATGGGTAATTTCTCGGAGCGCTAGCTGCCGGTTTGTCGTGGCATAGCAGATCGAGGAACTCGGCAAGGTTTCGATCAAAGGATATTTCTTTTTGAGCGCATCGGTAATGTCTTTCACATCGTCAAGACTTAAGGTGGTCTGTGTGGTGTAGAAAAGGCGTTGCTCTTGGGGAAAGGTGAGCTTTTCGACATCTTCGACTGACTCGATGATGGTGGTCACCTCGGGAGCTTCCCCTGCCGTTCCAATCACCTCGACATGATTTTTGTGGCCGATAAGGAGGATGTGGTACCCTTTTTTAGCATACCGCTTCGCTGCTGAGTGGACCCGGATCACAAGACCACATGAGGCATCGATTTCGATGAGGTTACGCCGTTTGGCATGGTCGCGCACCGAAGGGGGAATGCCGTGGGCCGAGTAGATGATCCGAGAGCCTTCTGGGACCTCATCAAGATCTTCGATAAAGATGGCCCCTTTTTGCTCGAGATCTTCAACCACGTGGCGGTTGTGGACAATCTCATGCTTCACATAGATCGGAGGCCCCCACGCTTCTAGAGCCCGCTCGACCGTTTCAATGGCCCGGACAACGCCTGCGCAAAAACCTCTCGGCTTGGAAAGTAAAAGTTTCATATGAATAGGGTATCAGATGACCCATTATTCATCAACGTCGGCAGCACACCGGAACCCATAGGTTCGGTTGACAATTCCCGGGTTGTTTCGGTGACGGTGAGAGCAGCGGAGGTCATCTTTAAGGCTCTTCCAGCAACCACCACGGAGGACCCGGTAGACCCCTTGGAGGGGCCCCTTCGGATTATCTGGACGCTGCATCGCCACTTCATAGTAGTTGTAGTCATACCAATCTTGGCACCACTCGTAGACATTCCCCACAAGGTCATAAAGACCATTTTTGTTGGGGGGATAGCTTTTCACAGGGGTAGTGTCGGCGCTAAAGAAGTTTCCTTGAGTCCGCTCTAGGCTCTCTCCTGTTGGATAGGTGAGCTCTTCACCGCAAGAAGCCGCGATCTCCCACTCCGCTTCTGTGGGGAGGCGCTTCCCCACCCACTTCGCATAGGCAATCGCCCCATACCAGGTCACTCCGATGACGGGGTGTTTTGCATAGCCCGACTCGATCGAAAGTTTTCCTCCATGGCGGCGGATCCGCGACTCGCGGAGCTGGATAATGTCGTTATTGTTGGCATCTTTTTCCCCTCCCATCACCTCTAGGAAACGGACAAATTGCTCGTTGGTGACCGGGTGAACATCGAGAGCAAAACTCGATAGCTTCACCTGGTGGCGAGGACGCTCGTCCCTCCCCCCTTCATCACTCCCTCGGTAATATTCTCCCCCATCGATTACCGTCATTTCCGTTTGGATCGGCTCCACATTTTTCACCTCTTCTTCTTGAGGGATGTAGCGGGCAACGGTGCTATCGACATGGAAGGCTGCGCTCGGATCGGGGTCATACTCGGGACGCTTGATCTCTTGAGGATTGAGAACTGGTTTTACCCCGCCACGGACCATCTCAGAAACTTTCTTAAGCATCTCGGGCTTTTCTTCTTTTTCGGTAAGCGTGGCAACGCCCCCTTCCTCCATCTCTTCTTGGAGGGGAGCCTCAACAGCCCCTTCATTCCAATCTAAGATCTCTTCCTGAGGCTTTGGAGCTTCCATCTTTTGAGGCTTTTGGAGCTCATCGAGGATCCGAAGGAGAGACTCAGGACGGCGGTTCGGATCCGGGCGGAGACACTCTTTAATCAGATGATCCCAGTTAAGGCGAAAGTCGGGATAGACCTCGCAAGGAAGATTAAAATACCCTTCGGGGAAGGAGTGCATCAAAAGGAAGTAGGTCAAAACACCAAAAGCATACATATCGGCCTTGGGGCCGACCGGTTTTTCTCGATAGATCCGCTGCTCCGGGGCTAAGAAGTGGTAGGTTTGCAAGAAGGAAGCATGGAGTTTTGATAACTTGCTCGACTCAAAGGTACCTGTGAGGTATTTTTCTTCTCCCGGCTTGGTAAAAGTTGACTGGGCAAGATCCAAAGAAAGGACGTTCGCAAGGGTCTTATACATACGGGTCAAGATAGCCCCTTCGCCAACGATGTGGGCCAGCCCAAAGTCAGACAAAGAGACGTGGAGTCCCCGCTCCCCTTTTCCCACCAAGATGTTGTTGAGCTTGAGGCCACGGTGAGCGAGTGGCTCTCCTCCCAAATGGGCCTGATGGGCATAACAAAGAGCCGATGCTACCTGTGTTAAAAGCTCTAAGATCTCATTTTCATTGAGGTTCTGCTTATTCACTCCAAGGTACTGCGTGAGCGTTGTCGTCTCTCCAAAGCAGTCAACCACACAGTCGGTCACGAGAAAGTAATACCCTTCCGCAAAGGAGACGTTATGAACTTTTACGATATGGGGATGGTCGAGTTTTGCAAGAGTCGCCACCTCTTTTTCAAACCGCTGAATAAAATTCCGATCGGTCGAAAGCTCTTCGGGAAGCACTTTTAAAACATACTGCTCTTTAACAAAACGGTGTTCGGCAAGATAGACCGACCCAAGGGTTCCCTGACCGATTTGTTTGATGATTGCATAGTCTCCAAGTGTGCTTTTATCCATGAGAAGTTTCCTTAAGGTTCGAATTTACCTAGTTTTACCACTAATAGTCATATGAGATCAAGGGGTTGCTTTAAATTCTTCGATTGAGTACAATTACACCCACTTTGAAATCTAAAAGGAAAAAAAATCATGAATATTTCTGCTATTTATCAAAAATGTCCTGACTGGAAAACGGTGGGCGCAATTTCTGGAGGCCTTGCAGTACCAATTGCACTCTCAGCAGCTGCTCTGGAAAAAGCGTCTAACGATGACGGTATTGTGTTTTATATTGCAGTTATTTCTTCAATTATTTCTGCAGTTGCATTAGGTTATGGCACCATAAAAAATACCTACACTTGGTTAAATTCTCCTAAGTAACGATTCAACCTCCTTCCACTTTGTGATAGAAGGTTGACACTTCCCCTGCTTCCACAGGTAAAATGTGGTCTTCCCCTCTTTGCAGGGATACTCTTTAGAGTCCCAGCTGAGTGCTAAGTGGGGAAGAAGCCTTCCAAAGACCTCTTGAAGTACCTCTTTTTGGCCACTTTTCTTTTCATCAAGGGCTATGACAAGGGTAGGAAGCTCCCCATCTAAATAGCGAAGAAGAGAAAGTAAGTGATAAGAAGCCCCTTGGGGATAGGCCTCGATAAAGTTTTTTGCCACCTTGAGAATATCTTCGGCTTGGATCCAATACTCTCGGTTGTGGGTGATCTGGTAGAGGCGAATGAGGTTCTCGGCGTGGAGGGCATTTCCTGAGGGCTCGGCGCTATCATACAGCTCACACCGCCGCATCAGAATCGAGTGGTCAGGCCCCGTTAAATAAAAAGCCCCTTCGTCCGCCTTATAGCCCTGCTCCAAATGGGCGGTCATTTCTAGCGCCCACTCTAAATAGCTCTCTCCCTGCCCCGCTTCATACAAGGTGATCAGAGCGCGGATGAGAGCTGCATAATCGTTTAAAGAGCCTTCATAACCAGCTTCTCCTTCGCGGAAGCGGCGGAGGAGTTTTCCCTCTTTCCAAAGGTGCTGCCGAATAAAGGTGGCCCCTTTCACTCCCGCTTCTAAGTAGCTCTTGTTTTCAAGGGCAACTCCCGCCTTCACAAGGGTATCGATCATAAGCGCATTCCACGAAACGAGAACCTTATCATCTTTAAAGGGGCGGGTCCGCTTTTCTCGCGCTTCGTAAAGGGTTTTTAATGAGTGTTCAAGAGAGGCGTTTACCTGCGCTTCGTCAAGCCCCCGGTAGTCGGCAAATTCTGCAAGGGGAAGGGTCCGGTGTAAGATGTTTTTCCCATGGAAATTCCCCACATCGGTCACATCAAAATATTCGCAAAAAAGGGCTCCATCATCTGGGGGAAGAGCCTCCATCACCTCTTCTTTGGTCCACACATAAAAGGCCCCTTCAACCCCTTCGGTCTCTGCATCTTCAGCGGAGAAAAAGCCTCCATCGGGGTGTCTCATATCGCGGAGGATATAGTCTAAAATCTCTTCGGTCACCTTCCGGTATTTTTCTTTTTGGGTATAGCGCCAGGCGTCGAGGTAAGCTCCGGCTAAGATGGCATTGTCGTAGAGCATCTTTTCAAAGTGGGGAACCACCCACTTTTCATCGACGCTGTAGCGGGAAAACCCTCCCCCGACATGGTCATAAATCCCTCCGAGATGCATCCTCTCGAGGGTTTTTTCGGCAAAAAAGAGGGGGCGGGGGTCGTTATAGGTTTTGGCATAGTTTAAGAAGAATTGGCACTGGTAGCCAACGGGAAATTTGGGCGCTCCTTGCATCCCTCCATAAATGGGGTCAGCTGTTTCAAAAAGACTTTCCAACGCCTCATCCAAAGTCCCCTCTGTTGGCACTTCTTCTCCCCGGGTCATCACCGATTTTTCGAAAAGATCAACGAGCTTATTGGCCTGGTCAAAAAGGAGCTCTTTTTCTTCACTCGCCCACAGCTCCCGGATGTGGCGGACAAGCTGTTTCATCCCCATCATCCCCTGCCGCTCTTCTGGAGGAAGGTAGGCTGCCGCATAAAAGGGCTTTAGCTCGGGAGTAAGGATCAAGTTGAGGGGCCACCCCGTTCCTGAAGCCATCAGAGCCTGGGCAAATTCCATGTAGAGGCTATCGATTTCTGGGAGCTCTTCACGATCGACCTTAATGTTCGCAAAAAGGGCGTTCATCTCCGCTGCAATCTCAGGATCATCGAACGATTCGCGGCTCATCACATGGCACCAGTGGCAGGTGGCATACCCGATCGAAAGGAAGATCGGTCGCCCTTCTGCGCGGGCCTTTTCAAAAGCCTCTTCTCCCCAGGGATACCAGTCAACCGGGTTGTGGGCATGTTGGAGGAGATAGGGAGACTTTTCCTTGATGAGGCGATTTGTCATAGGCTAAAAAAGACCGAGGTATTTTGCAAAATAGTAAGCGATAACGAGGACGCCAACACCAACCGCTCCCCAAAGGAGGTTGGGAAGCCATTTGACACCCCCTCCCATGCTGTTTCTCCTCTCCAACGTTCCAATTCCATAAGAAAACTCTTGTTTTTCCTGCTCAAGCTTCACCGCTCCGGGGTGCTCCTCTATGAGTTTTTCCCCATCGAGCTCTAAAAACTTCGCGTATTGCCGCATAAAACCGAGCATATAAACAGGAGAGAGGAACCGGTCCTTTTTCCCCTCCTCGATCGCCTCTAAGTGGGAGGTTCGGATCGAGGTGGCATTTTCCACCTCTTTGAGTGAGAGATTGAGCTCTTTTCGCTTCGACTTAAAAAGCTCACCGAGTTTCTTCACATCTTCATTCATAAAAGTCCTTAGATGTTTTTCTCCCACACTAACCGATGGATGATTTTAATTAAACCCCGGAGTGGTACTACTGTCAATTGATAGTACCCAGGGGTTAAACCTCTGACTGAATCGTTTTTACTTTTTCCCCTGACGAGGAAAAAACATCCCCTTTCCAATCTGAAATATTACGGGAGTCTGAACTAAAGTTTACCCCCAGAACAACTAGATCTTGCTTTCCTTGGGAATACTTTTCCTTATATTTGCCAAAGTCTGCTTGCTCTAAAGCAGCATCGGCACTTTTATCGAGCTTAAACTCGACGATTTGACATCCTCCTCTCCCTAAAGGAAGAGGATTCCCAGGTTGTCTAAATACGCCCTAGGAGCAGGCTCTTATCGCTAATCCCTGCTGGTTCCTGCTTCAATGTGAGATCTATAGACTCACTCCACAGGCTAAGACCCGATAGTCCTCGGGC
>NZ_JAAEJV010000012.1 GCF_015356785.1 Candidatus Neptunochlamydia vexilliferae
AACAGGAACAGATTATACAGAAATTACGCAGTTAATCTGAGAGAGGTAAAGCGGCAAAGATAATTGTCGCTAACCGGCAAAAATAGTTGACGCAAAACACAAGGAGTTGCAACAAAGCAGATGAAGATGTTATGGTTGCAGAAATGTATAAGTTATTTTTGCCCAGCTCCTAAGGCTTATCTGGAAAGGTGTGGCGCACAACCGTTGTTTTTCCTGATTGTCTAGGGCCTACCACTGTGACAACAGGGTACCCTTGGGCTAATCCTTGGAGCTCTTCTTCTATAAATCTCTTATACATAATAACCTGGCAAATCTGCAATTCAACTTCAAATTATCCGGGCCAACTGTTTTTGTCAATAAATAAAGAAAGCCACCCTTTTACAGGTGGCCCTCTTCATGGATTGAGGTATGGATCTTTAGGGTCTGTCAAGAAGTAAATACTACAAGTTGACTGGCTGCGACTTTGCCAAATTAAGCTTCTTCGTCGCCCTTCCCTATTGGGAATGATACTCCTCATTCAGCTCAATTTTGCTGCGTCTCGCTGATTCAAATTATAGCATTTACTTCTTGACCGACCCTTAGGCAGAAGTTCTTTACCTCTGCTTTAGTAAATATTAATACAAACTTTACATGATAGGAGTTATTTTAGCAAACCTTTTTGTGAAACTTTTTGAAAACCTCTGCGAATCACTAGTGTGATTCGGTGTGATTTTGCTTGATGTTTTCGGGAAGATTGAGCGTTTCGAGGAAGATTTTGTAAAAGGCATCGGTGTCGACTTCGGTGCAAACGTTAATCGGCACACCCTTCTTCGTCATCATGAGCCGTCCATACTCGGGCCCTTTTCGCATGTTAATCGTCAGGTTCAAGGTGCGGTAGGTGGCAATTTCAGGATGGGTGATGACAACTGCTGCTAAAGAATCTAGGAAGTAGTCCTTAAACCGTGCATGCATCTTGCTAAAGGGCTTGATCGCTTCATAGACAAAGTTAGCAGAAGGAGTTTTTCGGTCTTTCGACAGGCGGTCGAAAAAGGCTTTGGTAATCGGCACCTGTTCTGTCACATCAAAAGGAATGAGTGTAATGGGAACTCCTGAGTTAAAAACATCAGAGGCTGCCTTAGCATCGAGGAAAATGTTATATTCCGCAGTGGTGTTTCGGAAGCCTTGAGGACGCCCCTCAATATTTCCTGGTGGGACAATAACCCCTCCCATAATGTAGAGATGGTCGATATTCTCTTTAATGGCTGGGGTTTTTTCCATGGCGATAGCGAGATTTGTCAGCGGCCCCATGCAGAAAAGGGAGATTTTATTGGGGCTATTCATAATGAGATCGACCATGAGGTCACTTGCAGAGACGCGGACCGGTTGGACCGGGTTTTGTGGGAGCTTAATCCCCCGCACGGCATCGGCCTCATCGCGCCACTCTTTTGGAAAGCTCCCCGCGGGGCTGAGCGATTTTTTGGCCCCATAGGCAACGGGAACATGAGATCGGCCAGCAAGCTCCAAAAGGTTGGAGATGTTTTTGGCTCCATATTCCCACCGAGACATTCCCCCACCAACGACGGTGATTGCTTTGATGTTTCCGCGGGGCGACTTAAGAAGGTAGAGAATTGCGACCATATCATCAAGGTCGACATCGGTGTCGACAATCATCGGGATAGGATGGGAGAGGTCCGAGGTCACCTTGCAGTGTCCAAGATGACACGTAAAGAGAGCTACCAGGCTAAAGAAAAAAGGGTGCAGTTTCAACGTTCTTTACATTTTATTTATCTTCCATACTGTGATAAACGATTGCGATTTGTTTTTGCAAGCAAAAAAAAATTAGGTTATGATTAGGGAATGTTGATGCAACTCATAGGCTTTGCCATTACAGGGGTCTTAGCAGGGACTCTTGCCGGTCTTCTCGGCATTGGAGGAGGGCTTGTCACCATCCCTTGTCTCCTTTTTATCTTTTCCCGCGCCGATATTGCTCCATCGATGCTGATGCACCTGGCGATTGGAACCTCCCTTTCTGCAATGGTCTTTAATACCCTATCGGCAAGCTACTCCCATAAAAGAAAAAAAGGGGTTCTCTTTGCTGCGGTTAAACCGATGCTTCTTGGAATTGCTGTTGGGGCTCTTTTAGGTGTGACTATTGCTCGGATGCTCTCGAGTCAATTCCTCGAAATCTTGTTTGGGGCTTTTGAATGTCTCGTAGGGATCCGCTTCCTCATTCCTAAAAAAGAGCACTATGTCGATACAGCAAACCTTCCCCCTTTCTGGGCCCTTAGTGGAATCGGCTTTGGGGTAGCCACCTTCTCAACAATGCTTGGTATCGGAGGGGGGATCTTAAATGTTCCGATCCTCCACCACTTTAAAGTTCCCTTGAAAAAAGCGATTGGAACGGCCTCAGCGCTCAGCTTCTGCATCACCACCTTTGGAGCCATCTACTATCTCTTCTTAGGGTTTAATGCTCCTGAGACCTCTTATAGCATGGGCTACATCTACCTCCCCGCATTCTTTCTTGTGGCGGTCTTTGCCCTTTGCTTTGCCCCTCTTGGGGTAAAGCTAGCGCACCGTCTTCCCGCGGGAGTTCTAAAGAAGATCTTTGGGGTCGCCCTTGTTGTTATTGGACTCTCAATGATTCTATAGCTTACACCGATTCTACATGTCTATTGCTCTGTCTAATTTTATGTTCGATCTCCACACTTTGTCAGCCGAAAAAATCTCAACTAATCTACTCTCAATTTTAGGGTTGACAGAGCACTAGGTTCTGCTCTCGAAATTTAGGGCTAAGGAATTCAGAGGAGGTTTTCTTGAAACTTGCGATTTTTTTGCCGAATGTAAATAGTCAGGTGCTATTTTTGAGGCAAAAAAATCGCAAGTTTTTGGAAAGATCCCTGAAGACCTAGCAACGCGGCTTATTTTGCTGTATCTTGAGTCCACCAAGACCATAATTTTCCGAATATTTTCTATATGGGGGCAGGGTCTGCAAAACCTGAAGTATCCTCTTGCATAGTACAATTCGAATCAATCCAGTCAGCAACACGATTGGAGATCAACGTTTTCTCTTTCTCGGCTGAATCGCTCAACTTTAATTGAAGTATAACCTGACTGGTGAATAAGTCTATAAGCTTCTGACGGTCTTCAGGATAAAGGTTGTGGTCAATACGAACACGGTTTTTTAGTCCTAAATTTTTTAAATCATTAAAATTTAGTATATTATCAATATTTTTTCTTAAATTTATTGCGTTTATGCTACTCATTTTTTAAACCTCATTTTAACTCTTAAAAAGTAAACTCAAAAAAATTCAAGAATTGGTTTTGAGTGTAATTATTTCTTTTTATAGCGGGCGTACTTCGGTTCCCACATCGCCTCACGCACCGCTTTTTCAAGATCGGCTGGTGGGCTCTGACAGACACCTTCTTCCACTGCTTGCTTAGCGACAGCGATGGCGACATCTAAAGAGATCGCCCGCAGTTCGGTTAAGCGGGGGAAAAGGGAAGCATACGGATTGTTTAGAACAGGGGCATACTTACTTAAGACATCCGCTGCTTTAAGGAACATTGCATCGGTGACACGGGTAGCTCCTACAGCGATTACTCCAAGGCCCACGCCGGGGAAGATAAAAACGTTATTGCACTGCCCGATCACATAGGTCTTCCCCTCATGTTCGATCGGCTTATAGGGACTACCAGTAGCGATCAGCGCCTGTCCTTGGGTCCACTTTAGAAGGTCCTTTGGATGGGCTTCTGAGCGGGAGGTGGGGTTAGATAGAGGGAAGATAATCGGACGGGCGACATGCTTTTTCATTTCGGTGACAATCTCTTCGTTAAAGGTCCCCGGTTGTGTGGAGGTCCCAATCAGGATCGTCGGCTTGGCATGCTGGATCGTTTCAAGAAGAGGAATATGTTGCATATCCTTAACTCCCCACTTCTCGATCGCTTCCTCTTTTTGGGCAAACCGCTTTTTGAGATCATCGAGCCCTTCTGAACCCGTATGGGCAAGACCATTTCTTCCCATGACGAAGATCTTTTCTTTGGCCTCTTCTCTGGAGGCCCCTTCGAGCATCATCGCTTGGGTCAGGAGCTCAGCAATCCCGATACCGGCAGAACCTGCTCCGAAAAGGACAATCCGTTGCTCTTTAATATCGCCATTCATCCCTTTGATCGCTGCGAGTAGGCCTGCAACGACCACGCCTGCCGTTCCTTGGATATCATCGTTAAAGCAGCAAACCTTTTCTCGGTAGCGGTCAAGGAGGGGTTGGGCCTGGTCTTTTGCAAAGTCTTCCCATTGAATCAGGACGTTGGGGAACCGCTTGGTCACCGCTTGAACAAACGCTTCAACAAAAGCGTCATAGTCAGGGCCGCTCAGCCGCTCATGGCGCCAACCGAGATAGAGGGGATCGTTTAAAAGGTTTTGATTGTTTGTGCCAACGTCAAGGGTAATCGGAAGGGTATAGGCGGGGTGAACGCCTCCAAAAAGAGAGTAAAGGGCGAGTTTTCCCACAGGAATTGCCATCCCTCCCATGCCGAGATCGCCTAGCCCTAAGATGCGGGCCCCATCGGTGACCACGATCACATCGACCCGATCGCGCGGGATGTTATTGACAATCTCTTCGATCCGCTCTTTATGGGGATAGGAGATATAAACTCCCCTATTTTCGGTGTAGATGTTGCTGTAGTTTAGAGAGGCATCTCCCACTGTTGGCGTATAGATGTAAGGGAGCATTTCTTCGGGATGCTCAGAGCAAAGGGCGTAAAAAAGGGTTTCATTCCGGTTTTGAAGGGATGCTAAGAAGGCATACCGCCCAATATCGGTCTCTTTTTTCTGGAATTTGCCATAGGCTCTTTTCAGTTGCTCTTCGAGGGTTGAGGTGTGGAAGGGAAGAAGGCCGTGAAGACCGAGTTCGTGCCTTTCCTCTTCGGTAAAGGCGGTTCCTTTATTGAGGACGGGGTCATGGAGGATATCACTTGCCTCTAAGCCGATTTCAACAACCTCTTCTCCGTTTTCAAATCTACGCTTTATTTCTGTCATGCTCTTCTCCTTGATCCATCAAGTGTATCCAAAGTCTCTTTCTTTTGGAAGTACAAAAAGGCCACTGCAAGCCAAATTGCAAATAAAGCAAAGGGACCCCACGAGTAGGCATAAGGGAGTTTGTCGGCAGAAAGGGCTCCCATCCCAATCACAAATAAAGAGGCAAGCCCCTTGGCAGAGCGATAGGCAAAGACATCGATAACCGCCTTGGCCTTAAATTTTTCTTCGGTTTTAAGAGGGACGTAGAGCATCTCTTTTAAGATATTAAAGACCGAGTAATCGAAGGTTTTGATGACGCTAAAGCTATAGGTAATAAAGGCAAAGCTCGGGTTAAAAATGGTAAGGATCGCATTTCCAAATAAAACTCCCGGTACGACAAAGTGGCTCCGTCTAAACCCTAAAAACTGGACCAAGAGAAAGGTGGCAAAAAACTGGAGGCAGAGCTTAAAAGCGTTGATGAGCCCCCAGAGGCGCCCATAGAATTCTGTTCGGAGATCCTGAACCGGGAATCGCTCCTGCAAAAAGGAGCTAAACTGGTAGTCCATAATGGTGGTTGACAGCTGCATTAAAACCACAATTATGAGGATAAACTTCAGTGCTTTTGAGCTTTTAATAAGCTGGAGACCTCCCCGTGTCCGCTCTTTAGTTGCAGAGAGCCCTCCCCCGCTCCGCCGTAGCATGGCGTAGTAAGCCCCAATGAATAAAAGATAGAGAGGAACGGTTAGGAAAAGAAGGTGCTCTGAACCCATCTTCACGGCAAAAAAGCCCGGAACAATGCTTCCAAAGATCGCCCCAATCCCACTCACTCCAAACAAAATTCCATAGAGGTACTTGGCCTTATTCAGCGATGTTTTGGTGTGGATGACCGACCAGAGCTGTTGGAACATGAGCATCACATAGATATCTTTCCAGATGTAGAGGAGGAAAGCGAGCGAGGGGTGTTCTCTCACGAAGAGGCCACAGATCCCATTGATCCCCATCGTGGCGAAGACGGTGATCAGGAACATCCGAAAGCAGCCAAACCGCTCCAAAAAGCGGTTATAGAAGGTGACGACCAGAAGGTTCAGAGGGATGGTAAGAAGCCACGCATAAGGGTAAAGGCTCACATTATAGTGAGCCAGAAAAATCGAGTTACTCGTTGGCTTAGTAATTGCATACTCGGCGGTGATAAAAAAGCCAGAGAGCATCGCAAAAAGGAGGAAGAGCTTTTCCCCATGAAGCTGTCGAATCCAATTTTTAACTTTCATTCACCTATTATAGCATGAAAGCGCTTTTCATACTTCCCCTTCTTCCCTTCGCACCAGGGGTGGTAGGTGTTGAAGTAGGTGATGCGGGAGCCGATCGAGGGGTGGGAGGCGCGGAAAAGCATATAGAGCTTACCCGGCCAGGGATAGCCAAGGTTGTTGTACTGCAGCTTGACGAAGCCGGTTGCTGCCGCCTCATTGAGGTGGGTAAGCTCAAGGCCGAAGGTGTCGGCATCGTGCTCTTTTTTTTGCGAGGCGAGGTTCGAGATGGGTGAGAGGAGAAAAGAGTAAAACGTATAGAGAAGGATAATGAGAGGAAGCGAAGCAATATCGTTCCAACCCCCTAACTTGCGGACATAGCGATTGCCTGTTATGTAAACAAGGGAAAGGATGGCAATAGATAGAGCTGTTTGGATGGCGATCCCCCACCAAATATGGTGAAGCACATAGTGGCCCATCTCATGCCCCATGACAAAAAGAAGCTCGTCCTCACTTAACCCTTTGATCGCGGTATCCCAGATCACAATCCGCTTGCTGGTTCCGATCCCTGTGACGTAGGCATTGATTGCTTTCGTATCAGTACTTTTATTGACCTCGTAGACGCGACTCCCCTCAATCCCAGCGCGGTAGGCAAGGTGCAAGATTTTTTGCTCAAGTTGCTTGTCCTGCATCGGTCCAAACTGATTAAAAAGGGGGGAGACCCATAAGGGATAAATCAAAACAAAGAAAAGGGTCATAGGAAAGCTTAACAGGCCAAAATAGAGCCACCATCGCTTGGGGCTGACCCGGATCACTCCATAGAGGATCCAAACAAGGATGATCCCGACCCCTGTCGACATCCCCGTTCCAATTAGGTAGTGCTGGAGCCAGCGGCCGAGGGGCTGGTTAGAAAGGCCATAGGAGTGGGGGCGGATGTAGCTGGTATAAAAATCGAGAGGGAGGGTTAGGACAGTGACAATCAAAAGGAAAAAGAGGGCAAAAAGAGCCGTTTTCCACAGCCATATCCCGGTGATCCTTTGGCAAAAATTGCGCAACCTCACCCCAAAACCACTAAAGAGGATGAGGGCAGGGATGGCTAAACTCCAAAGAAGCTGGATAGCCCAAAGAATATTTCCAGACTTGTAGAAGGAAACTGCCTCAGGAGTGGATTCTGGAACCGCTACCGGTGTAAAGTCACACTCCGCAGCAAATCCGCATACCGCAAAGAGTAAAAAAAGGATCAATTTTTTCATCGCAACGCATCCACATGGCTCAGTTTTTTCCTAATTTCTGCCTCATACTGAGGAGCAACGTAAACCCAGCTCCGCTCTTTGGGAGGGACAGAGATCTCTGAAAGGTTTTCCCCAACGTCGATCGTTCCATCTTGCCTTAAAACAGGGACATTGAGGCCGATCGTTTTCTTTCCTACAGGGGTAAGCTCCCAGGCAATTTCATCTTCAGGGATGTTAAGGGCGCGGAGCTCCTCTTCTTCTGGAGGAGCCGAGAGAGCAATCGCGCGGAAGCGGTAGTTGCGGATGTAGAGACATTTTGCATCGAAGTGGCCGGGATGATTTTCATCGCGCGAGGCAACATTGAGCTCAGCGAGGACCTCATTATCGGTCATCGAAACGTACCGCTCTAAATCTTCGCCCAGATCGTAGTAAATCGTCTCCATAAAGCGGGCTAAGTGGTAACTATACGATTTGACACTTGAATACTGGTAAAGACGCTTGTGCATGTAGTGGCGCGCCAAAAGAAGCGCTTCACACGACTCGACCCCATTTTCCTCGACGCCGAGGACGAGGTTTCCTTCAGGGGTGAGGATGATTTTGAGCATTTCGATCAGCTGATGGTAGTCGAAGAGGCCATAAGCAAGACCTGTGCACTGCGAGTCGCGCAGCAAGTAATCGATACGATCCGATCCAAAAAAGTCCCCTGTGATGATCTCTGTAACAACCCGCTCCCATGGGGTGAATTCCTTTCCAAACTTCTTTTCGCCAAGGGCGACTTTCATCACATCTTGCTTCACATCATGGCCAGGCGCCTCTTTTGCAAAAGCTTCCCAAACAGGAGATAGGAACGCACTTTCCATGATCTTTTGGGTCCACACCTCATGTCCTCCTTTGCCGAGGAGGCGGTGTTCTGCCACATGGCTAAAGGGAAGGTGACCCAGGTCGTGGCACAGGGCCGCGAGTCTCACAACCCGCCGCCAATAGCGATGCTCGTCGCTTCCACACTTAGGAACCAACCCCTCTAAAACTTTCGGAAGCTCTTCGAAGGTGATCTGATCGTAGATCCGCGTCGCCAGCTCCATCACTCCTAAAGAGTGCTCAAAACGGCGGTGGGTTGCCCCAGGATAGACGAAGAAGGTCACCCCTAACTGGTGGATATAGTGAAGGCGCTGAAAGGGAGGGGTGTGAATGAGCATACTTTCGAGCTTATCGAGGTGGATAAAGCGGTGAACAGGATCATAAATTTTCATGGGACTCCAGGTGTTTTTTCCATTCCATCCACCCATAAATGGGGATGCTCGTAAACATGAGTAGGGCCCCGTAGAAAACGATCTCTTGCCCAGCGCTCACCGTTGCCCAAAAGGCATAGAGGAAAGCAAGGCCTGAGATGGTAAGTGTCTTAATGACCGTTTTCGTCTCTTTTTTCTCGGGGTATTTGAGGTAAATAACAAACTCGGCAACCGAACTATAAAGGTAAGCGATCAGCGCTGCCAATGTTGCCAAGGAAATGATGAAGGTAAACTGGTCGACGAGGTTCTTATTAAAGTTGAGGATCAGGACCAGAGTAATTAGCACCGACGAGAGCAAAATTCCAAAGATCGGCGCTCCCCCTTTAGAGAGGTGGGTGAACTTTTTCGGGAAGAGGCGGTCACGGGCCGCTGCCATCGGGATCTGCCCTTGCAAGAGGATCCACCCGTTGAGAGCACCGGCGCAAGAGATGATCGCTGCTGCTCCCATTACATACATGCCCCAGCCACCGAATATCCGTCCTGCCAGGTCGGCAAAAGGGGCAGTCGATTCTTGAAGCTGCGGCATCGGAATGACCCCCATAATCGCCACCGTGCTGACAATGTAGACAAGAGCGGTCAGCGTCGTTCCTAAAATGGTTGCTCGGGGAATCGTTTTTTCCGGATTTCTCACATTGTCTGCGGGGATCGAAGCTGACTCCAGTCCCAAAAAGGCCCAAAGTGTGAGCATCGCTCCCCCAGAAAGGGCGGAAAAGTTCGACTTTCCACTCACATTAAAGTAGGCAAGGTTGTGCCCATCGACAAAAAAGATCCCAATAAAGGCAATGAGTAGGAGCGGAACAAATTTTAAAATGGTCAGAATGAGCTGAAAACGGCCTGCCAGGTGAACACCAATGATATTGACGATCGTAAAAAACCAAACGATCCCAGCCGCCATGCAAAAAGCTAAGAGATTGCTATGGGCAACCGCTGGCCAAAAGGTGGCCAAATAGCCGGTAAAAGCGACCGCAATCGCTGCATTGCCGACCCACATGTAGATCCAATAATTGTAGGCGACCTGGAAGCCAATGAAGTTGCCAAACCCCTCTTTGCAGTAGAGGTAGGGCCCTCCCGTCTTGGGGAAGAGGGTGCTCAGTTTTGCAAAGACCATCGCAAGGAGGATCGCCCCAATCGCTGTGGCCACCCAGCTAAAGACGGTGATGCTTCCAAAACTTGCCAGTGAGGCTGGGAGAAGGAAGACCCCCGAGCCGATCATATTGCCCACCACAAGGGCGGTGAGCATCCAAATACCTAATTGTTTTTTCATGTGCATCAGTCTATTTTTCATTGACTTTAACCTCAAGTAAAAATTAACCTATTTTTATTGGCCTAAATAGAAGAGGTGTGAATGTCGAACGTAGTTTCCGAATTTTATGGGATGACTATTTTAATGCTGTTAGACCCTTCCGATAAGACTCCCCATATTCAAGTTCTTTATGAGGGTGAAATTTCTAAATTTAATATTTCATCGGACGAGATGTATGAAGGTAGTCTTGGAGAAATTGGCCAGGATATCATAAAAGAATGGCTCCCTAAACATCGCGAAGAGCTGACTCATAACTGGAAGCTTTTATTAGAAAACAAGAAACCAGAGCCTATTGCTCCATTTGTTGAATAAGAGGGTGTTATGAATTCGTCAAACGAACGCATTATTAGCTGCCAGCCAAGCCCAAACTACCACATCTGGGTTCGTTTTCAAGATGGACTTGAGGGGATAGTGAATCTTGGAGGTCTTAGGCAGAAGCCCGCCTTCAAAAGAGTATGGAAAAGCGAAGAAGATTTTAGTAAAGCCCGCATTGATCCATTTACCCATACCGTTGCTTGGGGAGAAACAGGATATGAAGTAGATGTTAACCCCGCTGAACTTAGAAAGGAAATTTTAGAAAGTCTAACTAACGACTGACCGACTTGATCCTGAGGAGAACTGCTTATGCCTATCATCGATATTGTCCATGGAATTTTTTTTGTTATCTATACTGGCAGGGAGCATCCCCCTCCACATGTGCATGTTAAATATGGAGAATATGAAGCTAGTATGGACATTAAAACAGGAGAGATTATCCAAGGCCGCCTCCCTAGGCCAGCTCGTAGGATCGCTCAAGATTGGTTAAAGAAAAATAGACTTAAAGTTCTAAGAGAATGGGAGCGAATGGAACAAGGAGAGACCCCACAACGGGGTGTGATTAAAATCCGTACTCTATAAAAAAGTGAAATTTTTGTAGAGGTTTTTTTGTCATTTCGTCAAATTAAGTATTAAATTGACAAAATGATACCCAATAGAGGATTTGATAACATGGAAAATGAAGATAAACTCGAAAAAGCCGTTAGGGCTATAAAAAGTGATGAGAGCATCTTAAATTGTGTTTTAGAAATGGTTGACACAATCGAGAATAAAGAAGGAAATCTGAACTCAGGTGACGATGCAGAAGAAGCGGTTGTTGGAGTTATACAGAAAGCCGGAGTAATGATGCTGGAGAAGTGGGCAGAAAAGAAAAGCCGTGAAGCAGAGTCTCAAGCAGTCGCAGAAGGAGAAGTTCGCCCTCACGAAAAAAAAAATTTGCTGGCACACGTCCCTTGGAGATATAAAGCTGGTGACACAGGGCTTTCTTTTCAAAAAAAAGAAAGCCCCTAATAGAAGAATTGTTCCATTCACTAAAAACACTGGAGTGAGGCACTTAGGTTACTCGAAACGACTAAGCCGTTTAACTGTAGATATGTCAGCAGAATCGTCTTTTAGGCAGGCAGGAGACCGGATGTTAGAGCATCATGGAGTGGAAGTTTCTGTTAGTGCTATCAGGGAAATGACTCTAAGAAATGCGCAAAAATCAAAAAAGATTTTGAGTAAAGAGAGGAAAACCTCATTGGAGACTGGCTCAGATTTAGTGAATCTAGAAATGGATGGAGTCATGGTCCCTACTGTTGAATATGAAGACTCTAAAGACAGGAGAAAAGCAAAGACACTGCAATGGAAGGAAATCAAGGTTGGAGCTATTCAAGATCCTAAATGTGTGGAGCCTAAGTTTGCCTGTTCAATGGAAGGAGCTGATGCTTTAGGGGACAGGCTAATTATTCAAATGCATGGATTAGTGGGGAGTTTTATCCCTAATATTCATGGTCTTGCGGATGGGGCGCTTTGGACTATAGAACAGGGAGAACGTATTGGAGGAAGTCGATATGGGCACTTAATAGACTTTTATCATCTTTCCGAGTATCTCAGCGATGCCTTTGAAGGAGATAGTAAAAAAGCGCTTATGCTGAAGAGATCACAACAAGAGATCAGGTTAGGGGAAATCCAGAAGGTAGCAAAAAGGCTGAAAAGACGACAAAAGCTAAACCCAAAACACGAAGGTATTATGAAATGCCTAAAGTATATTAAAAATCGCCCAGGCCAATTTAAATATAAAGAAGCAATAGAAAAAGATTTACCTATTGGTTCGGGGTTAATAGAAAGCACCAATAGATCCCTAATACAAAAAAGGTTAAAAATACCTGGAGCATGGTGGTTAGCTGAAAATGCCGATGATATGGCCCAACTTAGAACCCTACGTGCAAACGGCTTTTGGGAGGAGCTATGGGAAGAAGCTGCTTAAGCAAGTTCCATAGAGTACGGGTTTCAATCACACCCATAACTGAGTTTTTCCTTGCGAAAAAAGCCAAGGTGTCTTGTAATGTAGGCATCATACAGTGTGCACCGGTAGCTCAGCTGGATAGAGTGCCTGGCTACGAACCAGGAGGTCAGAGGTTCAAGTCCTCTCCGGTGTATTTCTTTCTGTGGTGAACATGTGATCCGTTTGAAAAAATTTATTCAATACATTCCATTTCTGCGAAGAATCTACTTTAGAAGACTCGATAAAAGACACCTAAAACAGTTCCAAGAAAAATATGGGAACGCTTTAGAAAGACTGGCTGAATAGAGGAGCCACCATGCCCATCATTGAATGTTTTCCCTCAGGACCTTTTGAAACCAATGCCTACATCCTCGCCTGTTCGGAGACCCGTAAAGGAGTTTTTATCGATCCGTCGCCGGGGAGTTATGAAAAGCTTCTTGATGGAGCAGCAGCCATTAAGATGGAGGCGGTTTTGCTCACTCACTCCCACTGGGACCATATCGGTGACCTAAAGAAAGTTAAGGGGAACTTTGGGATCCCTGTCTATGTCCACCCTGCCGATCGGGGCAATGTCGAAAAACCTGGAAGCGATGGCCTTCCGCTGATGTTTCTGATTGAGGGGAGCGTCGCTGAGTTTGAGCTAAAAGAGGGGCAGGTGATTGATGTGGGCCACCTTCAGCTCCGCGTTATTGAAACGCCGGGCCACACGCCAGGCGGCGTCTGTTTTTATCTGGAGAAAGAGAAAATTTTATTTGCGGGGGATACCCTTTTTAAAGGGTCGATTGGAAATCTTTCTTTACCGAAGGCAACCCCTTCAGCAATGTGGACCTCCCTAGACAAACTAGCAAAACTTCCCCCTGAGACGGTGGTCTATTCGGGGCATGGACCCGCTACGACCATTGGGGATGAAGATTGGCTTCCAAAAGCGCGAGAAATGTTTAGTTAAACTCTTCGGTTGTGTATAATGCCGCCATACACGGAGGTATTTATGAATACACTACTTATTGGAAAAAAAGCCCCAAACTTTAAAGCGGCAGCGGTCGCAAATGGGAAGATCAACGAAGACTTTTCACTCGATCTTTTCTCTGGAAAATATGTTGTTTTCTTTTTCTATCCCCTTGACTTCACCTTTGTTTGCCCGACAGAGCTTCATGCTTTTCAAGCAAAACTAAAAGAGTTTGAAGCGCGAGGAGCGCAGGTGATCGGCTGTTCGGTCGACAGCGCTTTTTCACACTTGGCATGGGTCAATACCCCAAAAAACCGCGGGGGCATTGAAGGGGTGACTTACCCTCTCGTTGCTGATCTGAATAAAAACATCGCTCGCGACTACCATGTCCTCAACGAAGAAGCGGGGGTGGCCTTCCGCGGACTCTTCCTCATCGACAAGGAAGGGGTCATCCGCCACCAGCTGGTTAACGATCTTCCCTTAGGCCGCTCGGTGGATGAGGCCCTTCGCCTCCTCGACGCCCTTATTTTCCATGAGGAAAATGGAGAGGTTTGTCCCGCCAACTGGCAAAAAGGGGAAAAGTCGATGACGCCTAACCAAGAAGGGTTGACTGCTTACTTTGGTTAGCCCTCAGTTAAAAGAACTGCTTTCTAATTAGAAAGCAGTTCTTTAGTCAAACAGTTCTGAGTGAGAACCGGTTCGTTCCAGAGTAATCGTTTTTTTTCGAGCTTATAAATAAGCAGCCAATCAGGTTCAATATGACATTCCCAACGTCCTCTATAGTTTCCTGAAAGCTTATGGTTTCGAAGTTTTGTTGGAAGAGGTTCTTCTTCAACAAGTTTATTGATCACCTGTTTTAGTTTCTCTAGTTTTTTTCGTTGCTTTATCAACCTTTTAACGTCTCTTTTGAATTGAGTCGTTCGGATAATTTCTAGCATTTAGATTCCCAGATCTTCAAAGAGCTCTTTTGTATTTTTGAATTTTTTTAAATGACGTTTTTCATCGGTATCGTGAAGGACTTTTTTTGTAAGGGCATTGGGTTTCTTATTGAGTTTTTCTTCAATACTTTCTCTAACAAAGTCCGAAATTGTAATTCCTAATAGCGCAGAAACGGTTTTTACCCGTTTATGTGCTCTATTAGGAAGATCGACCGTTAGTCGAGTTGTTTCTTGTCTAGCTGACATTTTCTGTCTCCTTGTTACATCTAATTATAACATAATTGCTGATTTACTGAAATAATGAATTCTAAGTCGTTTGCTGTTATCAGCTTGTCTTTCTAAAGATTGGGGAGTTGCATCGAGGTGAGATAGTCGTAGAGATCTTTCTCGGTGGTGACGACAAGAGCACCGTGAGCATCGGTGACGGGGTGGACTGCATCGATGATCCGCGCATCGCCCACGCCGGGAAGGCAAACGGCGGTGAGGTGGACCACCTCTTTTTTACTCAAGAGGTGGTTCATCCCTTTTAGATAATCCTTGGTGCTAAACCCCTCTTCTTTGACCCGAATAAAGATCACCTCTTGCTCATAAAGAAGGAACTGAACGGCAAAGAAAATCCCCCGGCTTTCGTAAGGGGGATGACCGAGCGTTTCACTTAAATGCGTGATCGATTTCATAAAAAGGGGGGTGCCGATCTCCCCCTTTTCAGCTTCACCAAAAAGAGCAATTGTTTGTCTGGATAACTTTGTCATACCTCAATAGATTTCCATAGCGTTCTTTTGTAATTTAAAGCCAGAAAAATATTGAAGTAATTTTGTCTTTGGAGTAAACTGAATCATCATTTGATTTACCTTAAGGTATTAGACGTGCCCCTTTCCCTTTATGAAAAAGCTTTAGCAAATAGTGCAGACCCCACAAGTCCCCAATCCGTATATGAGCAGTTTTCTCTGCTTTATCAGGTTGAACCAGAGGGTAGCAGTAAGTGGTTAGGTCGAAAAGCCATGGCCTTACCTACAGCGTTATTTAACCTTACTTTCATGCCCATTTGGCGGGTAGCGGCAGGGGTCGTGATGGTTGCGGTCGGAATTTTGTCATTGGATCCGCTGGTTATGTTTCAGGAATTGGCACGGGAGACTCATGGCTTTGCGAATGATGTAGAGGATGCTCTGATCTCTCTTAGTAACTTTTTTATAGGTGATTGTCGGAGTTTTTTTTTAGCTCAACAGCTAGAGCATCAGAGACAAGACCAAGCTCGATTGATTGAAAGGCAGCAAACCTATCAAGACCGACTTAACGAACAGCTAAATGTAGAGAATCAACCCGCTTTGCCTCCACCACCTCCACCAATTGCTGCTCCTCCCCCTCCTCCTGTACTAATTTTTAAGAAGCTTGTGATAAGAAGAGGAAAGAAGGTTCCTGGTAAAGCACCTGCTACGGGGTCTTCTTCTAGAGGTGGGATTGACATGAACGAAATACTGAGAAGACGCCGAGAAATGCGGCAAAAGAAAACCTCTAAACCTCCTGTTAACCAATCAGAAAAAAACAATATCGAGAATCAGTTGGGCAATACCATTGCTTCAACTATGTATGAAAGAAGGAAAAGCTTTGGACCAACGCCTCAAAAAGATCAAGCGTCGAGCAGCTCTCGTAGAGGACTTAAACCTAAGAGCTTAGACTTTAGAGATAAAGAATTTGAGCGCTTGTGTAAGGACATAAAGGACTCTGCGCTTCAAGCCATGGGCTATATTAATAAACAAAAAGAGGAGGCTCAACCAGAGCTTGCAGAGATTCTTTTGGGCTATTGTATAAAAAAAGGACTGTATAAAAGAATAAAAACGCAACAAGTAGTCAAACACACTTCAAAACAAAGCGAAGTTTTCAAGAGCTATGTGAGTTTTTGTATTGAGAAAGGAGATGTTAAGTGGGCGACTGAGCTGATTGAGATGTTTAAAGAGCCTAAGCTTAAATTTGGCTACACAATACAACTGAAAGATTATTGTTCAAAAAAGGGGAAAGATTTTCCAACCAACTTAGAAAAGTTCAAGAAAATAGATCCTAAATTTGAAGATTTATCAAAAGAAAGTTTAGATAAAGCGGAAAATTTTATTTTGGAGTGCCAAGATCCCTATCAAAAGGTAGTCTTGGCAAATCGATTTATGGATAAATGTCTTGAAAAAAGTGATTATTTTTTGAATGAGCAGATTCTCCCCTTTATTTGGGAAAAAGGACAACCTTTTAAACGTTATATTGATGCCTGTATCGATAAAGGCTTTACTGGTCAAGCGGCTTGGCTCATCAAGGCTCTTCCAGTTAAGGAGAGGGCTGAGTATTCGACGCGACTTATTATGGTTTGTGTAGAAAAAGGGGAACCTTTAAAGGATGCTTTTATTGAAGCTGTGAAAGAGCAAGAGGATGGGGAAAAGCTCCTCCAACCACACCTGAAGAAGTTAATTGATCGGTTTATAAAAGAGAAAAGCCATTTGCCGGAAGCATCTCAACTCTTAAAGTGGTTAACCGACAAAAATTTGCAAAAAACCTATATTGAATGTTTATTCAAAGTTTTGCCAGAGTCAGCAAGCTTTTTGCCAGATGCGCTTATCAGCTTAATAGAGAATAATGAGGATAGGGATGCCCTTCTTAAGCCTTACATCAAGGGGTGTGAGAAAGCTAAAGAGTGGAAGGAGCTGGGAAAAATAATAGGACTCTTAGTCGATGAAAAATTGAGAGACGAAAAGTACAATTGCCACATTAAAAAGGTCAAGACAGAAGATGACCTTCAGAAGGTTTGTGACCTAGGAAAAGGAATTATGTATGTAGGCAGGCGGATCCAGTGTGTGGAAGCTATTCTCAAAGCTTGGATTCAGATTGATACTCATTTGCCACGAGGATTTAAAGAACTGTTGATCAAAATTGATCCTAAAAGAAATAAGACTCTTGCCACCTATTTGGATCAATGTATTAAAAATAGCAAAGTGGAAAAGGCAAAGACCATTGCAGGTCTTTTAGAGGGTGAGCAAAACAGGAAAAAAGCTCTGGAGAGGATTTCTAAACCCAATAACAACGCTGCGTCTAGCAGCAGTCACAACTAAGGGCCCGTCAAGAAATAAATGCTACAAGTTGACTGGCTGCGACTTTGCCAAATTAAGCTTCTTCGTCGCCCTTCCCTATTGGGAATGATGCTCCTCATTCAGCTTAATTTTGCTGTGTCTCGCTGAGTCAAACTGTAGCATTTATTTCTTGATGGGCCCTAATACTCAGCGCTATTGCCAAGCTGGTCTTCGATCGCTAGGAGCCGGTTGTACTTGGCAACGCGGTCGGAGCGGGAAAGAGAGCCGGTCTTGATCTGGCCGGCGCGGGTCGCGACGGCGAGGTCAGCGATGAAGGTGTCTTCGGTTTCTCCCGAGCGGTGGGAGATCACCGTTCTGTAGTGATTCTTTTTAGCAAGGGCGATTGCCTCGAGCGTTTCGGTTAGGGTGCCGATCTGGTTCACCTTGATCAGGATAGAGTTGGCGACATGGGTATCGATCCCTTTTTTGAGGAAAGTGGTGTTGGTAACGAAGATGTCATCGCCCACAATTTGGATCTTATCACCAAGTTCTTTGGTGAGATGTTCCCACCCCTCCCAGTCATTTTCATCGAGGCCATCTTCGATCGAGTCGATGGGGTAGTTGTCGGAGAGCTTTTTAAGGTAGGTCACTTGGTCGGCAGCGGTGTTTTTGCCGAGGTAGAGCTTTTTCTCTTTGTCGTAAAACTCGGAGGCAGCGCAGTCAAGGGCTAGGGTGATCTCTTTGCCGGGGGTGAGGCCCACTTTTTCGATCGCTTTGAGGATAAAGTCAAGGGCCTCTTCATCGGAAGAAAGGTTGGGCGCAAAGCCTCCCTCATCACCGACGGAGGTGGCATAGTTTTTTTCTTGGAGGAGTTTTTTAAGCGCATGGAAGGTTTCGGCGCCATAGCGGAGCGCTTCGGAAAAGGTGGGTGCGCCGATCGGGCGGATCATAAACTCTTGGAATTCGAGGGAGTTATCGGCATGGGCACCCCCATTGAGGATATTCATCATGGGGATGGGAAGGAGGGTGGCACTGTCTTGGGTAATAGCTTGGTAGAGGGGGATTTTTTGGGACATGGCGCGAGCGCGGGCGGCAGCAAGGGAGATGCCGAGGAGCGCATTGGCTCCAAAGTTTCCTTTGTTCGAGGTTCCATCTGCGCCGATCATCATCCGGTCGATCGTCTCTTGCTCGAGAACGCTTTGCCCTTTAAGAAGCTTGGCAAGGGGACCGTTGACATTGGCGACCGCTTTTTGAACTCCTTTGCCCCCGTAACGTTTGGGGTCGTTGTCGCGGAGCTCAACCGCTTCATGTTCGCCGGTCGAAGCTCCTGAAGGGACAGCTGCTCGGCCAGTGATGCCGGTATCGGTGGTGAGTTCAACTTTTAGTGTGGGGTTGCCCCGAGAATCAAGAATCTCACGTGCATGAATCTTTTTAATCTTTGCCATGCCCTTTGTTTTAGGGCGTATCATTAATTAAAACAAGTTGAAAGAGTTTTTCAGGGGAGAAAAGTTCAAGGCGCCTGATGCAGGGAGCCCGAATTGGGCTCTCGAAGGAAGGCAACGATGAAATTTTCCTCATGGTTCAAAATACAGCATGCTGAGGTAACACTTCCCGAAATATGGAGGCCTTTCCACCTTATGTAGTTAATCGGGAGTATTTAGGGTAAAGATACGTCGGGGGCAAGCCCCCCGCTGCCCCCTTGAGCTTCAATCTGGCAAGCCAAATCGACCTTCCTCGGGGGGCCGTGCAAAGCACTGTTCCGCCCCTCGTTCAGATCAATTTTGCATAGCCATCTTGAAGCCGTGGACACTTCACGACGCAGCTTTTCTTCGCCTTCGGCTCCGAAGCTGTGTTGGTTCAGTGAATTTTTTTGTTATACCCAAACAAGCTCAAGAATTGGTTTTAGGCAACGCGAAAGCTGTCGAAATTCGTCGATCCTAAGTGGCTAAAAACCTGGAAAAAAAACTTGGTCCTTCGTGAAAGATGTGCAAGGTTTTCTAGGAAAAAACCTTTCCAGCGAACTGACATGGCTTCGGAGCCGAAGGCGAAGAAAAGCCATGCGGTGAGCTGTCCGCGGCTTCAAGATGGCTCTGCAAAATCGCCCCGCACGAGGGGTGGAACAGTGCTTTGCACGGCCCCCCGAGGAGGGTCGATTTGGCTTGCCAAGTTGAAGCTCAAGGGGGCAGCAGGGGGCTTGCCCCCGACGCATCTTTCATAAGACCAAAAATTGTTACCCTATTTTGAACCATGCCGAAATTATCGAGTCTGCTCTAGAGATTTATCGGCATAAGGAACGGATGCGCCTTCTAAATGAAAGTTACGGACAGATTAGATCAAACAAAACCGCTTGGAAAGAAGAGTTAAAAGAGCGAGAAGAACTTGAAGGAACTTTAGAAGATGGCTTTGAAGAAAACTACCCCTAAGCAAGGGGAAATATGGCTCTTTGATCCTGACCCAATCAATGGAAGAGAAGTAGGAACAAAGGTTCGTCCAGCACTTATTATTTCGGCAGATTCTTTTAATGAGGGGCTTTCAGCACTAGTCATTGTTGTTCCAATGACTAGCAAGGATCAAGGCATTTTTTCTCACGTCCGTTTTGATCCCCCCGAAGGAGGGATCAAAGTCCCTAGTTTTGCGGTATGTGAGCAAATACGATCAATCAGCAAAAATAGGCTTATTAAAAAAATGGGGATGGTTCCTTTACCAGGCTCAAGCATCGCGAGCATAAAGGGGTCGGTTATGACCGGGGCTATTCGACCATTGACCTCCATCTCAACATCAACCCCCTCCTCTTTTTAAATACGCGGGGCCACGTCTTTAACAATGGAGAGTTTGCCCTCAACCTCGGCCTGGGCGGGCGGGTGACCGCTCCGAGCAAAAAATGGACCGTTGGTCTCAATGGCTACTACGACTACCAGAGTAGTTCGGTTCTCTCCCCCTCACAACTCGGCGGAGGGTTTGAGCTCTTCATCTCCGATTATGTCCTCCGCTTTAATGGATATGCCCCAATCGGGACCGTCAAGAAAACCGAAGGCAAGCGCGCTGCTGTTGCCCTGGCCAACCTCCAGGGAGAGGTGGAAAAGGTCCTCCTAACAGGAGAAATCCACCAGTTTTCAGGGGCGATCGGCGCCTACTACCTGACCGGGCGGGCCTTTGAAAACCGCACCTTTGGGAAAGCGTGGGGCTCCGAGATCCGCGCCAGCGTCCAGCTCTGGCAGTGGGTCGAGCTCCTCTTTGAAACCACTTACGACCAGATTTTTGACTTTACCTTCCAAGGGATTTTTGCCCTTACCATTCCAATCGGTAGCCGGAAAAAAAAGCTTTCCCGCCCCATCATCCGCCGCGAGATCGTCCCCCTCGAGAAGAAGAAGCTTTAGGCTTAAACTGCAAATCGTTCTTTGGATAGAGGAAGATCAGAAGGACCGTGCCCACAATGATTAGGAAGAAGCCGATGATCACCCCTGCAGGAATCCCCTCTCCCCAGATAAAGTATTGGATGATCGCTCCAAAGATAAAGCTGAGGTAGATAAAAGGGCTGATGAGACGCATCGGGGCAAACTTAGCGCTCAATGTCAAGAGCACCTGGAAAAACGCCGCAAAAATCCCCGCTAATAAAGCGAGGCTCAAGCTTGTAAAGGTATAGGTCTCTTGCTGGGCTGGAAAAAGATAAAACACCACCGCAGTGACAAGAACGCTCAAAGTAAAGTAGTAGGCGGTGATCCGCTCCCATGGCTCGGTATAGTTAAGGGTCCGAAGGGCGACCACAGCCGTTCCCGAAAGCATCGCCCCGATCAAGGGGACAATCGCCCAAGGGTTAAAGAGGTCTTTGCCCGGTCGCAGGACAAAAAGAAGCCCCAAAAATGCAATCCCGAGCCCCCACCAAAGGCGGTGGACGAGCTTCACTCGAAGCCATAGCCGCGCGGCAATGGGGACAAAGAGGGGAAACGAGTAGAAAATGAGCGTCCCTTCCGCAAGGGCAAAGTGGGTGATACTAAAGTAAAAGCAGTAAAGAGCAGCAACTCCGCAGATCGAGCGAACCGCATGGTGGCGGTAGTTCTCTGTCCGAAACAGTTGAGAAACTTTAGGCGCTGAGCCTGAGCAAAAAACCCAGACCATGAGCATGACAAGGTTGACAAGGGAGCGGGCAAAGCAGAGGAAATTGGTGCTAAAGTAGGGGGAGGCGAGCTTAACGCAAGTTGCCTGCGCAGCTAAGGCCACCGTTGCCCCCACCATGAGACCAACTGCCATAGGGAACCGTTTTTTGGGTCTTTCTAAGTGCTGTATCATTGCTTTTTTTCGCTTAAGTCTATAATATATCTGTATATCGTAAAGGAAAACAAATGGCAAAAAAAACTCGTGTACTGGGGATTGATTTTGGAATGAAGCGGATTGGGCTTGCCCGCTCCGATCTCTCCCGGATGATCGCCTCTCCCCTCAAAACGATCCTCGCTGCTAAAACCCTCGAAGGGACGGTCGACCTGATTCTCAAAGAGCTTGATGAAGTAGACACCATCGTTATGGGACTCCCCCTTCTCCTCTCTGGAAAAGACAGCGAAACCACCACCACTGTCCGGAAGTTTGCCACCCTCCTTGAAGAGGCCAGTGGCCTCCCCCTCATCCTCTGGGATGAGCGGCTCACCTCCAAGCAGGTGGAGCGCCTCCTCATGGAGGACAAAATGAGCCGAAAGAAACGGGCTGCCCACGTCGATACGATGAGCGCTACCCTCATCCTCCAGAATTATCTCGATAGTCTACCAATCTAACTCTAAAGTTGAAGAAGGAGCAACGGGAGCAGGATGGTAGGAATGCCAGCGGGTACTCTCATACTCCTTTTGATGGAAGCGGTGGCGGATCACTATCCCCTTCTCATCGAAAAAGATGGTTAGCTTATAGTCCTTGTTATCGGTTCCTTTATTAATCTCTCCATAGATCGGGATCAGGTTGGTCAGCTTCGGCTTATAGGTCGAAAGGGAGTACACCCATTTTTCCCGCCCCTCAAAGTCTTCTTCCAATTCGTACTGGGTTCCAAAGCGGGCAATCACTTCGTGCTTATGGGTCTTTCCATCGATAATTGCCTGCTCCACATCATAAACTGTAAGCTCAGCAAGCTCCCTCGTTCCTCGGTAGGAAGTACACCCCACAATCAGTGCCCCAGCTAAGCAAAAAAGCAAAATAGTTTTTTTCTTCATTGTTTCCTCAAAACATTATTTTTGGTAAGATTCTACCAAACTCGCCGATAAATAGGTAGCTAAAAAAATCTCTTTGACTTACCTTGGAAGTATGGACAAAAACGTACACCCCTTCGAAGAACCGGGACAAACGTCGCGCAGTTTAGACCCTTGCATCGTTGTTATTTTTGGGGCGACAGGCGACCTAACGGCGCGGAAGCTCATGCCTGCCCTTTACAACCTGAAAAGGGAGGGGCAACTCCCCACCCATTTTGCCTGCTGCGGTTTTGCCCGACGGGAAAAAAGTGACGAGGTTTTCCGTGAAGAGATGAAAAAAGCGGTCTCGGAACATTCGCGCATTAAGCCTTTGGATGAGTCGGTTTGGGATGCGTTTCAATCAGAACTTTTCTATCACCAGTCGGAATTCGACGATGATGCAGGCTACGAACGGTTTGCCAAACACCTGGCTGATTTGGATGCGCAAATGGGAACGGGAGGTAACCGGATCTTCTACTTGTCAACGCAGCCGAGCTACTTTACAACGATCATCGAAAAGCTGAAGCAACACAAGCTCCTCTATGAACATGGAGGGGAAAGGTGGTCGCGGGTGATCATCGAAAAGCCGTTTGGTCACGATCTAAACTCGGCAAAGGAATTGCAAAAAGATCTGATGGACCACCTCAGTGAGGAGCAGCTCTACCGGATCGACCACTACTTGGGGAAAGAAACGGCGCAAAATCTTTTGGCCTTCCGCTTTGGAAACTCGATCTTTGAAAATCTGTGGAACCACCGCTATATCGACCATGTCCAGTTCACCGTCGCCGAAGATATCGGCATTGGAACGCGGGGACGCTTCTACGAAGAGTCGGGGCTCATGCGGGACATCATGCAAAACCATATGATGCAGCTCTTTTCCCTTTTGGCGATGGAGCCGCCGGTCAACTTAAGTGCAGGGGCCATCCACGATGAAAAGGTCAAGGTTTTAGAAGCCCTTCGCCCCTTTACCCAAGAGGATTTTGAAAAGTCTGCCGTGCGCGGGCAGTATGGAAAAGGGTTTGTGGGAGGCGATGAGGTCAAAGGATACCGAGAAGAGAACAATGTCGACCCCAACTCCCCGATCGAAACCTATGGAGCGATCCGCTTCTTTATCGACAACTGGCGGTGGGACGGGGTTCCCTTTTACTTAAGGGGAGCCAAGCGGTTGCCGAGACGGACCACTGAAATTGCGGTCACCTTTAAGCATCCCCCAGGGGTCCTTTTCCATGAGCATGGGCAGCACAACGATCCCAATGTCCTGACGATTCGGATCCAGCCCAATGAAGGGATTTCTCTAAAGATTAACTGTAAAGTTCCGGGGCCGAGCAGTCCGATCCAGCCGGTGAAAATGGACTTTCGGTACGGCGCCTTTTTTGGCCTCGCCCCTCCCGATGCTTATGAGCGGCTGATTTGCGACTGTATTGCTGGTGATAGCACCCTCTTTGCGCGGATCGATGAGGTGTTCCACTCATGGCAATTTTTCACCCCCTTGCTCGACTATTGGGCGAACACCCCTCCGAAAGATTTCCCCAACTATGCAGCAGGGAGCTGGGGGCCAGAGGCGGCCGATGAGATGCTTGCCCGCGATGGCCGAAAGTGGCGCTTGATTTAAGGGGTTCAAAGGTATAAAATAGATCTATGGTAGAGACAGTTCACCCCGCTCAGATTGAATCGCAGCTTCAGCAGATTTGGGACTCCCTTCAGGGAACCAACAAGATGCGGGCGTGTCTTTTTAACCTGATCGTCTACGCTAAAAAGTGTCAGCGAAGCGGCTACCTCAATGATATCGTCCAAAAGGTGATCGAAAAATTTCCCTCTCGGATTATCTTTATCACCTATGACGATGCCTGCTCCAGTAAAGAGCTCAAAGCTTCCGTTTCGGTGATGACTGCCGACGAAGGAGAGTGTGAGATTGTTTGCGATTTGATCGATATCGAGGTGTGTAGTAAAGATCATCCCCGCGTCCCTTTTGTCATCCTCCCCCATATTTTACCCGACCTTCCGATCTACCTCGTCCATGCCGATGACCCAACCTATAAAAACCCTGTTGCCAAGCAGCTCGAAAACCTTGCCGACCGGATCATTTTTGACTCGGAGGCGGCCTCCGATCTTCAGGCCTATGCTAAAGCGGTCCTCTCTCACATGGAGACCTTCCATGCCGATGTGGCCGACCTCAACTGGGCCCGCACCGAAGGGTGGAGACAACTCTTTGCCAACATCTTTAAATCAGAAGAGGCGCTGAGCCACATCCAAAAAGCCAAAAAGATCACCATCACCTATAACAGCAAAACAGCCGACTACCTCTGCCACACCGACGTCCAAGCGATCTACTTCAAAGGATGGCTCACCGTTCAGCTTGGGTTTGAGACAGAGATCGAGCTTGTTGCGGGTGAGATGGAAGAGGTTCACCCAGGAAGGCTCCTTGCAATCACCGTTGAAACCAGTGAAGGATATCACTACCTCTTTAAACGGAAAGAGGGACGGCCCGAACATATCTTGATTGAAAAGTCGAGCCCTGAAGCGTGCGAGGTTCCAACGATCCACGTCTTCGATAAAGCCACTTCTGGCCAATCCCTTGTCAAAGAGATCTGTCACAAAGGGACGAGCGCCCACTACACCAATATGCTCAAATATCTTATCGAGGGAGCGCCCCATGGCTGACGATCCCCACTTTTTCTCCTGGGACGAGCGGCGCGACATCGCTCACCCTGGCGATCGGGATGCCACCCTCGCCTTTGCCGTTGAACATTTCCTCAATTGCGCCAAAGAGGCGATCAAAAGTCATGGCCACTTTGCCGTTGCTCTTTCTGGAGGCTCCACCCCCAAAAAGATCTTTGAGATGCTCGCCTCTGCCCCCCACTCAACCGCCATCGACTGGACCAAAGTAGCCCTTTTCTGGGGCGATGAGCGCTCCGCCCCTCCTACTGACCCCGAGAGCAACTTTCGGATGGCGATGGATGCCGGCCTTAAAACCCTTCCAATCCCCAAGGAGCACATCTTCCGAATGGAAGCGGAAGACAGTATCGAAGAAAACAGCCACGCCTACGAAGCAAAAATCAAGGAGGCTCTGGGCCCCCACCCCTTTGACCTGATCATGCTCGGGATGGGCGAAGATGGCCATACCGCCTCCCTTTTTCCCGGAACCCGCGCCCTTGAAGAACAAAAGGCCCTTGTTGTTGCCAATGAAGTCCCTCAAAAAAACACCTGGCGGATGACCCTCACCTACCCCTGCATCAACCGGGCCAGCAACACCGTCATCTACGTCCTTGGCAAGTCCAAGGAAGCCATGGTCCGGCAGGTCTTCCTCGAGGAGCATACACCACCTTTCCCCGTTTCTGCCATCGGCACCCCCGAAAATAAAGCGCTCTGGGTGGTTGATAGCGAAGCCGGTGGTCCTCTTCTCAAAAAGTAGCTACTTGTTACTGCTGGAAGAGCTAGAAGAAGCCGCATGATTAGCTTTTTTTTGTCGGAGGATGGGAAATCTTGCCAGCTCTTTATTCCAGAGCTGGTAGACATTGGAGCGCCAGGCCTGCAGCTTCTCTACTTCTATCTGGTGCGCTTTTTCCCTTAAAGCCCTACTGAGCGTTGGCCTTACTGTATAATAGATATACTTATAAAAGAGGTTCCCCTGAACCCCAGAAAAATTAGATAAGCTTTGAAAGCCGATCAAAAAAATCTCTGGATTAAACCAATGAAAGAAACGGTTAACGAGTTGGAGATTCCGATACCTTCCAACCTCTTGTAATATTGAAGAAATAACAAAAAAGGGAAGGCTGTAGCGATGAATCCAGGATGCTAACTTTACCACCCGATTCACCTCCTTTTTTACTTGGGGAGGTACTCTCGTTTGATAGAGCGATATAGAATAGTCTCGCACCTTATCAATATGAGGCTTTAAATAGGTCGTATAGTGACCTTCAATACGCTTAGCAAGGGGGGACACTCTTCGATAGAGCTCTTTTAAAGCTTTCTCAGCAAAAAAAATAGCCGCTATCCAGACCAAAGGCCAAGGACATCCATCTATGATCGATGCCGCTATATTCAGGTGATTAATAAGGCGAGACTTCCCCTCGGGATAGGAAGAAAGCAGTTCAGGCCTTTCCTTGCACAGTTGCTGATCAGCTATTTGTGAATTTATTTTAAAAGCGCGATTAAAAAGCACTTTTCGAAGTCTTCTAGCACTCGAAGTCTCAAAAGAGTACCTTCTAGAACGGCCTAACTCAATACAGGGAAGCAATACCGCTGCAAGAGGATCCAAGATGAAGGGAAGTACTTTGATTGAAGCTTTCAGCTCCTGTTTTAATTTACTATCTTTAAAAAAAGCATCGACCCCAATTGCTACATGAACAGCATCATTCATCGGGAGGTTTAGTTCCGAGAGTTCTACTTTTTTGAGGTCTATCTTTTGGGTTGAAGTGGTGTCTGCTGCTTGCTCAGTTTTTTTCGGTACCTCCTGGGGACGAAAGATTTTATAGTGAACAAGAAGCCATTCAATAATTTCAGTGGAAAAGCCATTTTTAGCAGCTTCTCCGACATCAAGAGCTTGGAGAAACTCCACATGAGATTCAGTAACATTCAGGCAACTCTCTAGAAACTTTTTAACCACCTTAGATAGATCAGCTTGATTGTCGATCACTTGTAGCAAATCACTTGTGCCGATATAGGCAATTTTTCGTATTTCTTCCACCTTAACGAGATTAGCAATTATTGGACGAAGAGCTTCTTTATCAATATTATCCTGATTAAGAAGAGGGGCTAAGTGAGGGTGATTGCAAGCTCTCATAATCAGCCCTCTATCCTTTATCCAATTTTTAGACTCTTTTAGGATAAATAATCTAAAAACGAATGTCTGCCAGTCGGTTCTTTTGGGAAACTTAACTCCCTTGTTTTTAAGGTGTGTAAGTAAATTTAAAAATCGGGAGACCCCCTTCCAAAGGTTGGAACCATCAACAGAAGGTTCTTTTTCCAAGACTGCTTGAATCTTTTCTTCAAGCTCTTTGGCACTGTCAGGCTTCTTCGCAACCCAGTTCCCCCTTTGGTCTTTTAACCAATCGAAAACCTGTTCCCGAAGCACTGCAGACTTCTTCACTTTTTTCTGAATGGTCTTGATGATAAAATTAGGGGTATAAGCCTCGAAGAACAGTTTTAGATAATGATCTGTATCAAAGTCCTGAGACAAGGTTTCAATAACATGAGCTGTTCCCGGAATTCCTAATAGCTCTCCCAAGTGGTCCATATACTTTCCATGACCATGAACATCGCCTCCAAAATGTTTAGCTATCTGCTTACTGGCAATATCATTTCTTGCCTGAGCCAAGGTTTCGACGATCGAATCCTCAAGGGTCCCACTTGGAACACTCCCTCCACAGTAGTGGCCATAAGCCCTCATTGCCTGTGACATAAAGCGAGTTCCACAATACTCCCCAGACATTGCAAAATCAATAAGGAAGCGCGAGTGATCTTCAAGAGTATTTTCATCCGCTTTCTCTTCAAGAGCTTTGAGAACCGCATGAAAAGCGCATCGCGTCGCCCGCTCCATATGGTCATAAAAGGCCAAAAGATGAGCAGTCTGGGAGGCAGGTGGGGTTGCAAGGAAGGGCACCCGTCCATTGACATTGTCAACAAATCTCTTCAGTCCTGCCCGAAGTCGCTCCACCGTAAAGCCATCAGGGCATTTGCGGTGCCCAGGCTCTTTGGACCGGTCAAAGTTAAGCTTATCGAACTCAGTTAAAAGGCGGCTGATCGTCACATCTGCAGGAACATGGCTTACATCGATCTCAAGATGTGTTGTCCGGAGATGTCTTGGATCGATATCTTCCCCCGCATACTTTTGGAGGTAAAGGTGGTGAGAAGGACCGAGCGCTTGCATCACCTCTTGATAGGTCATTTCAAGGAAAGAAAGCCCTATTCGGAGAACCCAAAAAAACATCTTAAAAACAGCGAAATGAAGACTCTTAGGAGGATACCAGACCGTTATCGAACCGCGGTATCCAAGGGCGATATGCTTAAAAGAAGTGGGTAAATGTTTGAGGGTCTCAAAAGCAGAGTAGCCCGCTGCCCGCAGGATGATCCCCGTTACCCTGGAAATCTGGTCTTCTAAGGAGAGTATTGGCTCTATGGATTCTTTGCGATACTGCTCAAAATCAACCCTAAACGGGGGGGCTTTAATAAAAGTAATACTCATTGAATCATACACCCTTGAGTGAAAATAAATCGTTATGCTAAAATACTGTTCGAGTTTTTAGCAAGCATTCAGATGAAAAAAGTTTTAGGCATTGAAACCTCGTGTGACGAAACGGCTGTTGCGGTTGTTGCAGAAGGAAAACACATTTTAGTCAACTTAGTCGCCTCGCAGGCAAAGATCCACGAGCAGTATGGGGGCGTCTACCCAGAGGTGGCGTCACGCCACCATGTCGATCAGCTCCTCCCCCTTGTCGAAGAGGCCACTAAAGAGCATGAGATTGATCTCATTGCGGTTGCGAATGGCCCAGGTCTTATGGGAGCTCTTTTAATGGGAGTGACCGGCGCACAAGCCCTTGCCTATGGGTGGCAAAAACCGCTGGTTGGGGTCAACCATGTCGAAGCCCACCTCTACGCCGCTATGATGGAAGAGGAGCCCCGTTTTCCCGCGTTGGGAGTGGTCGTTTCGGGGGGACACACCCTCCTCGCTAAGATGACCGACATTTGCGAGTATGAAATTTTAGGAACAACCGTCGATGATGCAGTGGGCGAAGCTTTTGATAAAGTTGCTGCCCTTTTAGACTTCCCCTACCCAGGTGGTCCCCATATCGAAACTTTGGCTAAGGAGGGAGACCCCGAGCGGTATAGCTTCCGCGGTGGGCGGGTGAAGGGACGTCCCCTCGACTTTTCCTTTAGTGGTCTTAAAACTAATGTCCTTTACCAGGTGAAGGGAGCGCAAGGAAGTCGAAAAGGGCCAACGGTGATCGATGAAGCGGCAAAAAAAGATATTGCGGCGAGCTTTCAGCGGGCTGCCATTGAAGATATTTTTAATAAAGCTCTGCTTGCTGCAAAAAGTTTTGACTGCCAAGCGATTTATTTAGGAGGGGGTGTCACCCAGAATAGAAGGCTACGAGAGCTCTTTGAAACAGCCCCCTACCCGACCTTCTGGCCCGGGCCAGGACTCAGCCTTGATAATGGCGCAATGATCGCTGGTCTCGGCTACCATCTCTATCAAAGAAATCATTTGGTAGACATCTTTCCAGAAAAATGCTACACTCGGATGAAAAACAACTAAGGATTTGAATCATGGCAAAGAAAGGCGCACGCGAAAAAATTAGACTCAAGAGCACCGAAAGTGCAGAAACCTATTGGACCTTTAAGAATAAGCGCAATACCCCTGACCGGATTGAGCTAAAGAAGTTTGATAAAAAAGTAAGACGTCACGTCATTTTTAAAGAAGCTAAGTGAGCCAATTGCAATACTCTAGATGGTTGCTTTTTGGCCCTTTTCACGAATTTGAACACGTAACACAAATACCCTACCTTAATAAGGTATGTGAATTTGTGTTACGTGCCCAAATTCGCAAAAATGCCCTAAAAATCAACTGATCAGGAGTGTTGCAATTGCCTCACGTAATGTTCGAGTTTTCGATTGCCCGTAAGTACCTCGTTCCGAGGAGACGGCAGCTGTCGATGTCTCTGATCGCTTTGATGTCGGTCGGGGTGATCTCCCTCGTCGTCTGGCTCGTCCTCGTCTTCCTCTCTGTGACAGATGGGATCGAAAAGAATTGGCTTAAAAAACTCACCTCTTTAAACGCTCCGATTCGGATTACCCCGACTGAAGAGTATTACCACTCTTACTACTATCAGATCGATAGTATCAGTAGCGGCTCCGACTATACACTAAAGAGCATCGGAGAAAAGCAGTCAGCCCTTCTGACCGACCCTTATGCCCCTGAAGAAGACCAAGCCATCCCGAAACGGTGGCCTGAAAAAATGGTCCATAAAGATGGAACCCCAAAAGACCTCGTTAAAGAGGCCTTTGGAGTCCTTGGAGAGATGGGACTCAAAGCGCAAGATTATGAAGTGTCGGGCGCCGTTCTTAAACTCCGGATGGTCCGCCCCCAAGGCATCGCCTTTTCAAGAGATCAAGAAAAGGGGCAAGGATTTCTCACCCAAGTTTCTTACATCTCCACCTTCAATGGACAAAGCCCTCAGCTCCCCTCCCTTTTAGAACCAACGCGGATGGAAGATCTCAACCACCTCTTTTTCCTCGCCGATGTCTCGGCGCAGGGCATTTCTGAAGACACCCCCGAAGCAATCCAAAAAGTCTCCGTGCGGGAATTTCAAGAGCGGGTCAAGAGCCTTTTAACCCATATCGAAGTTCAAAAACTTGAGATGACCTCTCACCGTCTCCAACCCCTAGCCTCTTTACTTTCCGAAGGAGAGGAGTTCGATGTCTACGCTCCGATTAAACATGGAGCGGTTTCGCAGCTGGTTTTCCCCACCGAAAAAAAACCATGCACCGGCAAGGTGAAAAAAAGCCAAGGACGTCTCCACTATGTGGGGCGGGACGGCAGTAGCCATATCGTGAGCCTATCGGTACCGATCTTTGTCGAAGGAAAGGTTGCCATGGAAGCGGCCCTATGCCCTTACGAAATCGAAAAACTCAAAGGGTTAAACGATCTCCGCTTTGCGGTGGAGATGCCCCTCCAAGGGAAGACCCTGAAAGGACAAATTCCTTGGGATGGGGTCAAAATTGCTGCAGCAGAGGTGAAAAATCACTTTGAAACAAAACCCGAAATCTCTCCTCCTTGGCCCTACTTTGTGGGAGAAGAGGCATTCCTTCCTGAAACAGAGGCACCTGCAGTGGTCCTCCCCAAACACTTTCAAAATAGTCAGGTCGAAGTGGGCGATATCGGTTACTTCTCTTATGGAGCGGCAACAAGTAGCTCGGTCCAAGAGCAACGTCTTCCCGTCACCGTTGCCGGTTTTTACGATCCCGGTGTGATGGCCATTGGGGCCAAAGTGATCCTCAGTAGCTCCGACCTCCCCCACGCGATCAACGCTGCAACCGATGGGACCATTGACCCTAATATGATCAATGGAATCCAGGTTTACTTGAGCGATCTCGATAAAGCCAAAGAGACCAAAGCCGCTCTTGAAGCAGCCTTTGTGGAAAAAGGGCTCTCCCCCTACTGGAAGATCACCACCTTCCACGAATATGACTTTGCCAAGGACCTTCTCCAGCAGTTCCAAAGTGACAAGTATCTCTTCACCTTGATCGGAGCGATTGTCTTAATTGTTGCCTGCAGTAACATCATCTCCCTCCTGATTATCTTGGTCAACGACAAGAAAAAAGAGATCGCCATCTTAAGTGCCATGGGAGCGTCGAAGAAAAGTATCGCCCTCATCTTCACCCTTTGCGGCGGCATTATGGGAACGCTCAGCACCCTCATCGGAACGGTTGCAGCGATGCTCACCCTCCACAATATCGACGGGGTGGTCAGTTTCCTCAGCTTCTTGCAAGGACACGACGCCTTTAACGCCGTCTTTTATGGAAAATCTCTTCCCAACGAGCTGAGCAACCATGCGCTGACCTTTATCCTCATCGCCACACCGATTATCTCTCTTCTTGCAGGGCTGGTCCCAGCACTAAAGGCAACAAAACTAGCCCCCTCCCAAATCCTGAGGTCTGAATAATGGTATACGAAAAGAGCAATTTTCACCCCTATTTGGCCTCTCTTTTAACCGCCCTTTGTCCTCCAAAAATTTCGCCTTGTCTTCTGGACAATGTTCTCAATTTTAGGAGAACAAATGTCGGCAAAATAGGAGCGCAAATATGAGCAAAAATTCCTCTCATCGTATACCGAAGTTACTGGTAGCAACCAATCTCACCAAGGTTTTTGACAAACCGGTCCCCACAGAGATCTTAAAAGGGGTCTCCTTGACCGTCCATGCGGGAGAAACGGTCGCCATTATGGGACCATCAGGTGTTGGAAAAAGTACCCTCCTCCATGTTTTGGGAACGCTCGACCTTCCCACAGGAGGAACCCTTGAAATTGTGGGAACGCCAGCAATTAGCGAAAATGCCCCCTCTCTTCGCAACAAGCATCTCGGCTTTATCTTCCAAAACTACAACCTCCTCGACGAGTATTCGGTCCTCGACAACGTTCTCATGCCCACCCGGATTGGACGGATCGGCGGCAAGGAAAAGGTCGCCAAGGGCCTTTTAGAAGAGGTAGGGCTGACTCCTCAGCTGCATCACCTCGCCAAGCAACTTTCAGGTGGGGAAAAGCAGCGGGCAGCGATTGCTCGAGCGCTCTGTAACGATCCCGACCTCATCTTAGCTGACGAACCTTCCGGAAATCTGGATGATGCAAATTCGGAGAGGATCCATGAGCTTCTTATCTCTTCTGCAAAAAATTTGGGGAAAGGGCTCATCGTCGTTACCCACAACCAAGCCCTTGCCAAGCAGTGTGACTTCACCTATACTTTGCATAACGGAGTATTAACGTGAGCCTATCTGCAAATTCAAACACCCTTTCTTTTCGTGCTTTCTGCATCTTTTTGGAAACTGATTTTTCGGCCTTGTCTTTTGGACAATGTCCTCAAATCAGTTTCCAAAAATCTGCTAGAAAATCAATCAAAAATCAAGAGTATTCTAATTCACAGATAGGTTCACAATGATAGTTGTTATTGGTGTGGGATATGTGGGGCTTGTCACGGGAACCTGTTTTGCAGAGATGGGGCATGAGGTTACTTGCGTCGATATTGACCAAGAAAAGATCGAAGGGCTTAAAAAAGGGACCATCCCTTTCTATGAGCCAGGACTCAAAGAGCTCGTCACCCGGAACCAAAAAGAGGGTCGCCTCACCTTTACCACCAAGCTGTCCGAAGCAGCGATCTACTTCATCGCCGTTGGCACTCCCTCGAAAAAAGGGGGCGCTGCCGACCTCTCTCAAGTCGAAGCTGCAGTGGAAGCGATCAGCGAAAAGATGACCGGCTACACCGTCATCGTCAACAAATCAACCGTTCCTGTCGGAACCGCCAAAAAACTCAAAAACCATATCCTCTCCAATCATCCTTTTGATATTGTTTCTTGTCCTGAGTTCCTCAAAGAAGGGACAGCCATCGAAGATTGTATGAAGCCCGACCGCATTGTGATCGGAAGCGATAGTGAGAAAGCCACCCAAGTTGTAAAGCGGCTTTACATCCCTTTTACCCTCAATCACGATCGGATTTTGGTGATGGACCTCGCCTCGGCAGAGCTGACCAAGTATGCTTCGAATGCGATGCTTGCCACCCGCATCTCTTTTATGAACGAGCTATCAGGAATTTGTGAAAAGGTGGGGGCGAATATTAACCAGGTCCGGATCGGGATGAGTGGGGACCACCGGATTGGGTATCACTTCCTCTATGCAGGGGCAGGCTACGGCGGTTCTTGCTTTCCGAAGGATATCCGCGCCCTCCGCGCCCTTGCTGAAGAGCTTGGCTGTGACACCCCCCTTATCGAAGCGGTTGAAACGATCAACGAAAAACAGAAAAAACGCCTTTTCAAAAGACTTTCTAGCTACTTTTCTAAAAAAGGTGGCCTAGAGGGAAAAACGATTGCGATTTGGGGCCTTGCTTTTAAGCCCAACACCGATGACATGCGCGAAGCGCCCTCTCTTACCCTGATCGACGCTCTTTTAAAGAAGGGAGTGCGCCTCCGCGTTTATGATCCCGTAGCAATGGAAAATGCTAAAAAGGCGATCGATGGCCCTGTCCGCTTTTGTCTGAGCGAGTATCAAGCGGCCCAAAATGCCGATGCGATCGTTCTGGTGACCGAGTGGAAACAATTTCGGTTTGTCAATTTAAAGACTGTTTTGTCTAAAATGAAAGGGAGCGCCTTTTTTGATGGACGGAACCAGTACAACCCTCAAGAGATGGGGGCGAAGGGGTTCCACTATGTGGGCGTTGGAGTTCCCCCGACTAAGGGAGCTCTTTTAAAGAAACTCCTTAGGACCCAAAAGAGCTATGATACTGCGCTCCTTGATCAATAAACACCTAGAAAAACTTCTCCCTCCAGGAAAGGGACCCCACGCTCCCCTATTTGAAGCGGCTCGCTACTCACTCCTCCTTCCTGGCAAGCGGCTCCGCCCTGAGCTCCTCCTCAAAGTGCTCGATGCTTATGACATTCCAGCCCATGAGGGACTCGATGCTGCAGCCGCTCTTGAGATGATCCACACCTACTCCCTAATCCATGATGACCTTCCCTGCATGGACGATGATGACCTCCGCCGAGGAAAACCGACCCTCCACAAGGTTTACGACGAAGGGCAAGCGGTCCTTGCCGGAGACTTCCTCCTTACCTACGCTTTTGAAGTCCTTGCCAAAAGCGCCGTCCCCCGCGAGGTGATCACGATCTTTGCAAAAGCGGCTGGCGGACATGGGATGATCGGCGGGCAGGTGATCGACCTCCTTTCCGAAGGAAAAGAGATCGACTGGGACACCCTTAAGCAGATGTACCTCGGAAAAACCGCCGCCCTTTTCTCCGCAGCTCTTGAAGCAGGTGGCGTCATTGCGGGGGCAAGCACTGAAGACCAAGCCGCCCTCAAAGAGGCGGGAAACTACTATGGAATTTCCTTCCAGATCCAAGACGATATCCTGGATGAAACAGGAACCGAAGAATCAATGGGAAAGCCGGTGGGCTCCGATGTTGCCAACCGTAAAGCCAATATCCTTACTCTTTTTGGCCGGGCGCGCGCAGAAGCGCTGGCCCAAACCTTTATGGGCCTGGCAAAAAAATCCATTCCTCCATCTTGTGCATCCTTTTCGGGAAAAATGGAGAGTCTGCAAATCTCCTATACTTAAGGCATATGTCGATTTGCAGACTCTCCATTTTTTCTCGAAAATTATTGCAAAATCTGGCATAGTTCAAAATAGGGTAACAATTTTTGGTCTTATGAAAGATACGTCGGGGGCAAGCCCCCTGCTGCCCCCTTGAGCTTCAATCTGGCAAGCCAAATCGACCCTCCTCGGGGGGCCGTGCAAAGCACTGTTCCACCCCTCGTGCGGGGCGATTTTGCAGAGCCATTTTGAAGCCGCGGACAGCTCACCGCATGGCTTTTCTTCGCCTTCGGCTCCGAAGCCATGTCAGTTCGCTGGAAAGGTTCTTTCCTAGAAAACCTTGCACATCTTTCACCAAGGAACAAGCCTCTTTTTTTCCAGGTTTTTAGCCACTTACCATATTCGCTTTGCTCGACTTTCAGCTTAACAAAAAAAATCCACTGAACCGACACAGCTTCGGAGCCGAAGGCGAAGAAAAGCTACGTCGTGAAGTGTTACCTCAGCATGCTGTATTTTGAACCATGCCCAAAATCTGAAGAAAGCGACTTTCTTGCCAGGCCCTTTATGGACGAAGCGATCAGCATCCTCCCTGAAGAGGTTTCATTATTCTAAAAATTTTACCATTGATCCCTTTACTCGTATGCTGTAAAATGGGGGAATGAAAAAGTTACCCATTGGCATCCAGAGCTTAAGCAAAATCCTCGCAAATAGAGACTATGTCTACGTAGACAAGACCGGGTTTGCTAAAAAGCTCATCGATGAAGGAGCTCCTTACTACTTTATCTCTCGTCCCAGAAGATTTGGAAAGTCTTTATTCCTAAATACATTAGAAGAAATTTTTAAGGGGAATAAAGAGCTATTTAAGGGATGTGCTATTTACGAAAGCGACTACGGCTGGGAAAAACATCCCGTTGTTCATTTAGACTTTTCAAAAATTGCAAACCATACCTTCGAACATCTTGAGACAGCATTAAAAGTTCGCCTTGAAATCATTGCCAAAGAGCATGACATCTCTATCATCACAACCGATGTCCAAGTGGCTCTTGACACACTTATCGTTGGATTATCAAACAAGTATGGGAGTAGAGTCGTTGTTCTTGTTGATGAATATGACAAACCCATTATCGATCGCTTAAGTGACATCGATACCGCCAGGCAAAATAGAGATCTCCTTAGAGGTTTCTTTGGAACGTTAAAAGGGACAGATGCGCACCTCCGATTTACATTTGTGACAGGGATTAGTAAATTTTCTCAGGTTTCTCTTTTCTCGGGCCTCAACAACCTCAAAGACATCACAATGGACCCGAGATATGCGACGATGGTGGGCTATACACAAGAACAGCTTGCCTTTACCTTTCAAGAGCACATTGCAGCAATGGTAAAAAGGCAAGGCAAAAAAGAGAGCGAGATCTTTGCTGAAGCAAAGGAGTGGTACAATGGATATCGGTTTTCAAATAGCGATGCCTGCGTTTACAACCCTTTTTCTACCCTCAACTTCATGGATAGACAAGAGGCTGAGCCCTACTGGTACAGCAGTGGAACTCCCTCGTTTCTCATCCGCGAAGTAGAAAAGCACCCACAGTCTGTTGTTCCCTTAAATGGAGTTTCAGCAAAAAAAAGCGACTTGATGAATATCAGCAGCTTGGGGAAAATCGACCTAGCAGCTCTGATGTTTCAAACCGGTTATCTCACGATTCAGAGCTATAACACCTCAACCAAACGGCACTTCTTAGGTTTTCCTAACCGGGAAGTTAAGGAGGCCTTCCTAGACTCTCTCCTCGGCCATTTTGCAACGATTAATCCAACAGTCTCCTCCAAGTGGCAAGATTTTTTGACAAACCAAGACCTTACCTCCTTCTGTAACGAAATGAAAGCGATGCTTGCCGCCTTCCCCTATCAGCTCTTCGTCAAAGCAACTGAAGCAACCTATCAGTCTGTCCTTCTAGGAATCCTTAAGGAGATGGATTTTGAGGTGGAGGCTGAGCAGACAACCAATATAGGACGGACAGATCTCATTATAGAAATGGAGCACACCACCTACATCTTCGAACTAAAGCTCAATGGCTCTCCAGAAGAAGCTTTAGCACAAATCCATAAGCGAAAATATTTCGAGCGCTACACCCACAAAAAAAAGAAAATTGCTTTACTAGGTGTAAACTTTTCGTCAGAGTCTCGCTCTATCTCTGCTTGGAAGGGAGAGCTTCTTTCCGAAACGGGCCAGAAACTCCAAGATCTTTGAAATATATCTTAAAAAATGTACAATGCCTCCTATGGAAGCAGTGATAGAAAAAAACACCCATCCCTTCTACCCTTTTTTCAAGCGCCTTTTCGATCTCGCGTTTAGCACCACTTTCATCACCATTTTCTCACCGGTGTATCTCGCTTTAGCCCTCCTTATTAAGCTGGGATCGAAGGGACCCATCTTCTATATCGGCAAGCGGCTCGGAAAAGGGGGAAAACATGTCACGATTTACAAGTTCCGGACGATGTATCTCGATGCCGAGGAGCGACTCGAGGAAATGCTCAAAAATAACCCGAAGATGCGGGAAGAGTGGGAGGTGTACCAAAAGCTCCAAGATGATCCTCGCTGCACCCCGATCGGAAAATTCTTAAGAAAAACATCGCTCGATGAGTTTCCCCAGTTTTTGAATGTCATTAAGGGTGACCTCAGCGTTGTCGGTCCCCGCCCTCACTACATCGAAGAGCTTGAGGGAGAGAGGAACAGCCCCTTAAAAAAATATGCCCAGTTTGTCTTGTCGGTCAAACCGGGTATTACGGGTCTATGGCAAATCTCTGGACGGAACCATCTTTCCTATGAGGATCGGGTGGAGCTCGACAGCCTTTACTACAAAAAACAATCGTTTTTCTACGATCTGATGGTTGTGCTAAAGACGATTCCTCTTGTTCTTATTTCACGAGGAGCAGTGTAGTGGACCGCATCCTTGTCACTGGAGGGGCGGGATATATTGGAAGTCACATCTGTAAAGCGCTTGCTCAAAAAGGGTACGAGCCGGTCACGCTCGACAACCTCTCTTTAGGTCATGCGTGGGCCGTCAAGTGGGGTCCTCTTATCGAAGGAGACATTGGAGACCAAGAGCTTGTCCGGAAAGTGATCGATGACTACCAAGTTGTCGGCACAATCCACCTCGCCGCCCTTTCGAATGTGCGAGAGTCTGAGCAAATCCCCCTAGCCTACTACCAAAACAATGTGGAAAAAACGGTTAATCTTCTTCAGGTTCTAGAGGAGAGGGTCCCTTGCTTTGTCTTTTCAAGCACCTGCGCTGTCTATGGAATACCCCAGCACGTTCCGATAGAGGAAACCCATCCGCAGTATCCCATCAGTACCTATGGAGAGTCAAAGTGGATGGTTGAAAAGGCCCTCCAAAAAACAGGCTTAAGAGTTGCCACCCTCCGCTACTTTAATGCTTCCGGAGCTGATCCCGAAGGGGAAATCGGCGAATGCCATACCCCAGAAACCCACCTCATTCCCCTTTTGATTCAAACGGCAATGGGGCAAAGAGAGACCTTTACCCTTTATGGGAATGACCACGACACTCCAGACGGCACACCGATCCGCGATTTCATTCATGTGACCGACCTGGCTGATGCCCATGTCCTTGCCCTTGAAAAACTCCTAAAAGGAGAAAAAGCGCTCACCCTCAACTTAGGAACGGGGAAAGGATACTCGGTGCAAGAGGTGATCGAAACACTTAACCACCCAATTTCCCTTATCCAAGGGGAGCGGTTTGCGGGTGATCCCCCCATTTTGGTGGCAGGTGCCAGTCAAGCCAAAGACGTTTTAGGTTGGGAGCCAAAATATTCTGACCTATCGACCATTTTAGAAACCGCTTGGAGGTGGCACCAGTGCCCTATTTCTTCGTCGCTCTCTTAAGCGCCCTTTTACTCCCCTTTCCCCTTCAGTTTTTTGCCCCCTTCTTTGCCCTTTTGTATCGACGCGCCTCGCTTCTCAAATCCCTTTGGGTGGCAGCGGGATGCGGCTTCATCCTCGATCTTCTTTCCACCTCCCCTTTTGGCCTTCAGCCCCTCATTGCAGTCTGCGTCACCCTCATCCTCTACCGCTACCGGATCTATGTGATCGACAAAGCCATTGGCTTTGTCTCTTATACTGCGCTTATTGCCTTTACCTGGACCCTCCTGGCCCGCCTCTCCCTTTTCCTGTATGATCTCTCTTTCCCCCTCACTTTTAAGGGAGTCGCGACCGACCTGATGATTTTTCCGCTGATCGATGGACTCTACGGCTACCTCTTCTTCTCTTTCCCCTTGACTGTCTGGCGATTAGCAAAACCTTTACTTTTGCGTGGATGGTGGTATAAGGAGGAAGAGGAGGAAGTCCATGCCGAATGAGCTCGATCTACCCAATCTTCTCCGTTCTCGCCTAACGATGGTAGCCACCCTTGCTGCCCTGCAAGCAGGTGAGGTGCTGAAAAAGGGGTTTGGCACCGAGATGCGCTTTGAAAATAAAGAAGGGCGTCATAACATTGTCACCGAGTGGGATAAAAAGGTCGAAGAGACGATCATTAAAACGATTAAGACCCACTTTCCGGAGCATGCTTTCCTCGCTGAGGAAAGTGGCGAATCGGGAACCCAAAAAGAGGGGGTCTTATGGGTGATCGATCCTATTGATGGAACGGTCAATTTTGCCCATAAAATTCCGATGTTTTCGGTGAGCATCGCCGCTGCTTTTCAGGGAGATATCCTCGCCGGAGTGGTCTATAATCCGATGACCGACGAGCTCTTTATTGCTGAAAAGGGGATGGGAACGTTCCTCAATGGAGAAAAACTCAAAGTCACCGAGACGGCGGTTATCGACAGCGCCATCGCTGCAACCGGTTTTCCCTATAATGTGCATGAAAATCCCCTCTCTTGCTTGGATCATTTTAACACATTTGCTAAGATGGAGATTCCCATTCGACGGATCGGGTCGGCAGCTCTTGATTTAGCTTACCTGGCAGCAGGCCGTTTTGACGCCTTCTGGGAGGCCTCTTTAAGACCCTGGGACTATGCTGCAGGAAAACTCCTGATCGAAGAAGCAGGAGGCACCTTTACCAACTTTGAGGGTAGCCCCTATACCTCTTTAGAAGAGGGACCCGTGATCGCCTCGAATGGACTCCTGCACGAGCAGATGAGTAAGAGGATTAATACCAAATCGGAAAAATAACTTGGTAAATTGAGCTTGGCCTTTTCGGTTAAAACTGCATTTTCGATCTCACTAACCAACAAGTGGTTACATCGATCTCCAAACGCAGTTTTTCCTCGAAAACTCTCAAGCTAATTTTGCAATTTATTTTTCCGAATTGGTATAAGGCGACCACCGATACAGCTGATTTGTGTTGACTTATCACTTTTTTTGGTACAATATCACGGATATAGCAAATAATGTCCTAGATTTTGGTCCATGAAGAAAAAATCAAAAAGAGCTCTTGCCAAAGAAATTTTCCGAAAAGCGGGAGGAATCCTTAGAATGTCTGAAGCTCTTAAGCTAGGAATCCACCGCAGAGAACTCTACTCCCTTAGAGACAGCGGAGAATTAGAAGTCATTAGTAGAGGCTTATATCGGCTAACTGAAATACCTCTTCCCTCTTTGCCAGACTTTATCCCTATAGCTAAAAAAGTTCCTAGCGGAGTTATTTGTCTTATTTCTGCTTTATCATTTCATGAAATCACAACACAAATCCCCCACTTTGTTTATGTTGCACTTCCTCGTAGCGCTCATAAACCTGCTATTTCCTATCCCCTAATGCGCTATTTTTGGTATACTGAAAAACTTCTTATGACCGGAGTCGAAAAACATATGGTTGACGGATGCACTATTAAGATCTTTGATATTGAAAAAACTTTGATCGATTGCTTAAAATTCCGCAATAAAATTGGAGCCGATGTTGTTTATGAAGCCCTCAAAATGTATTGGGAACGCAAGGGGGCAAACTTGGACAAGTTATTTAAATATGCTAAACTATTCCGAATGGAAAACGTCTTAAGGCCAATCATGGAGACGATAACTAGTGGATAAAAAGAACCTTGGTGAGTCTATTTGTCAACGACTAAAAGACTTATCAAAAGAGCGCAAGCGTCCTTTTGATGAAATCCTTCGCTATTATGCAATGGAGCGTTTTCTTTTCCGGTTAAGCACTAGTCCATACAATACCAAACTCTTCCTAAAAGGAGGCTTAATTCTCAAGGTCTGGGATCCTTTAGACCATCGTGCAACAATGGACATCGACCTTTTAGGGCGTATTTCCAACCAAATAAAAGATCTCAAACAAGTGATTACAGAGATTGCTGCAATTCCCTATGAAGAAGATGCTATTACCTTTGATACTCAGCACCTAACGATTCGCCGGACCCAAACGGCAGGAGACTATGAGGAAATAAGAGCCAGTTTTTCTGCAAAGCTATTTAAAGCAAAGTTACCTGTCCTTATTGATATTGGTTTTAACGACATTATTGTCCCAAAGCCCCAGCAGATCCACTACCCCACTTTATTAGGAATGCCCACTTTAGAACTACTAGGGTATACCCTAGAAACCGTCATTGCCGAAAAACTCGAGTCAATTGTAAAGCTTGGGCTTATCAATACGCGAATGAAAGATTTTTATGATCTTTGGACAATTGTCCAAAGAGAGAAGCTCAATCCTAAAACACTCGAACTAGCCGTTAAGAATGTATTCATGAATCGAGCCTCGGAAACTAAGTATCCTATTGCATTTACTCCTGTTTTCTACGAAGCCACAGACACCTTAAAGCGGTGGGATAACTTCCTTTCATCTATTGGAAAAAATACCATTAACTTTCAAGATGTCATCCATGAGATTTCTAATCATTTAACTCCATTAATTAAGGCAAGCACCAATGCAGCTGATTGACGGCAAGAAAATTGCTAAAGAGATCCAAAAACACCTCAAACAAGAGATCGTCCAGATCGACGGGCGCAAGCCTGGCCTGGCCTTTATCCTCATTGGAGAAGATCTCCCCTCACAAACCTATGTCGCGATGAAAAAAAAGGGATGTCAGCAAATCGGCATCCACTCTGAAGTCCTTTCCCTTCCAGGAGATATCACCCAAGAAGGGCTCATTGGAGAAATCGATCGTCTTAATAGGGCCGACCACATCGATGGAATTTTAGTTCAACAACCCTTCCCCAAACAGATTGACACCGCTGCGATTATCGAAGCGATTGACCCCAATAAAGATGTCGATGGGTTTCACCCCATCAACATCGGCAAACTCCTTCTCGGCGTCTCTGGAGGCTTTGCCGCCTGCACTCCCCTCGGGATCGTAACCCTCCTTGAAAAAAGCAAGATCGACACCGCGGGCAAACATGTTGTCATCGTTGGCCGCAGTAACATTGTGGGAAAACCCCTTGCTGCTCTTCTCATGCAAAAAAAACAAGGAGCCAATGCCACAGTGACCATCGCCCACAGTGGAACCCAAAACCTTCAAGAGCTCTGTCGGGAGGCCGATATTTTAGTCGCCGCCCTGGGCAGCCCCCACTTTATTACTGCCGATAGGGTCAAAAAAGGAGCGGTCGTGATCGATGTGGGCATCAACCGAACAGATAAAGGGCTTGTTGGCGATGTTGACTTTAACAATGTGAAGCAGGTGGCTTCTGCGATTACCCCTGTGCCAGGCGGAGTAGGACCGATGACCATTGCGATGCTCCTTGCAAACACCTACGAAAGTTACAAAAAACGATGTGGCTGATTCTCTTTCTCGCTTTACTCTTTGGCTGCAGTAAAGAGCCTTCCCACTTTCAAGGAGTAGCCCATGGCCATCCCTACCGGATCCAAATCGGCGGCTCCCCTAATAAAACCCATGTCCAAGCGCTTCTAGAAGAGATATTCGAAGAGGTCGATACCCTCTATAACCACTGGAACCCCGACTCCCTTTTATCGAAAAACCCCGACTCCCCAGAGCTCCAGCCCATCCTCTCCTTGGCTCACTCTTTTTGCACCCTAACCAACGGATGGTATGACCCCACTTTGCGCGGCCCGATCCAAACCTTCAAAACACAAACGGCCCACTCTCCTGGCTACGACCTCGATGGGATGCTGAAAGGGTATGTGATCGACCAGATTGTCGAACAGCTCCTTTCCCTTGGGTATACAAACCTCTATGTCGAGTGGGGAGGAGACCTCCGCGTCCATGGGAAGCACCCTTCAGGACGCCCCTGGCAAATCCTATTGAATGATGAAGTCGTGCCTCTTGAAAATGGAGCCATTGCAACAAGCGGATGTGCCGAACAAACCTGGGATATTGACGGCACGACCTATACCCACATCATCAATCCCTTCACTCAAGAGATGGTGGGGGTGGGCATTTACTCGGTTACTGTCCGCGCTCCCACCTGCGCCCTCGCCGATGCCCTTGCCACTGCCTGCATGGCTTCAGGCTCCGAAACCTTTGCTGATGCGATGAAAGAAAAACTCCCCGTCGATTTTTGGATTGTTTATACCGAAAAAAGTTCAAAAACCGGGAATTAGCCAAAGCCAGCACTCCAGATTTAGTCCCATCGAAGCAGTCTCCTATCGAGGAGATAGGAGCGATGCAGAGGGGGCTAAAGGTGGTGATGCTGGCGCAGGCAAAAACCGATTTTTGAACTTTTTTCGGTATATCTTGACATTGGAAACCAAAAACCTCTATTTCTAGAAAAAACTCTTAATATTGGAGGTTCATGATGAAAAAAACCATTTTACTTTTTGCTGGAATACTCACACTTGCTGGAGGAGCTCTAGCCTCTTGTAGTAAGGAAGAGCCTAAGCCGACGCCCACTAAACCACAACAAGAAACACCAGAAAAACCTGGTGGCCCTTGCCGTAAGTATTAAATTTTAGATGCGGGGGAGAGACTTCTCTCCCCCACCATTTGCTATTATCTTTTTAATGGAGTATAATAGCGAATAGTAATGAAAAAATTAAACAAAACATTTGCCGGAACAATGGCCGGCACCATCTCTGTTCATCCCAAAGGTTTCGCTTTCGTCTCTCCTGATGACCCGAAAAAATATCCTGAGGATATTTTTATTCCCAAAAGTTTGAAGGGAAATGCGGTCGATGGCGATCGTGTGGAAGTCGCCGTTGCGGCAGAGCAAAAGGCAGGTAAGGGCCCCGAAGGGATGGTCCAAGCCATCCTCGAGCGGGGAAAAGAAGAGCTCGTCGGCATCGTCTGGATCATCAACCCGAAGGGACACTACCTCCTCTACGTCCACTCTCTTGGTCCCTCTAAAGCAGCACTCGTTAAAAAAAACAAGAAGGCAACGTACCAAATTGGTGATCGCCTCATCTTAAAAGTCGACGACTGGGGAGATGAAAAGTCCCCTGCCACCTGCACCGTTACTGAGAAGCTGGGGACGATCGACGAGGCGTGGACCGATATCCCCTCAGCCATCCGTGACTTTGGGATCCGAAAGGAGTTCCCCAAGGAGGTGATCGAGCAAGTGAAAAAACTCCCCCCTGAGGTCGACAAAAAAGATATTGAGGGGCGGGAGAATCTCACCTACCTCGAGTGTGTCACCATCGATCCCGATACCGCCCGCGATTTTGACGATGCTTTATCGCTCACCGAAGATGAGAAAGGACACTTCCATTTAGGGGTTCACATTGCCGATGTTTCCCACTATGTGAAAGAGGGAACCCCTCTTGATGAAGAGGCCAAAAAACGGTCCAACTCAACTTACTTTCCGGGACAGTGCGTCCCGATGCTTCCCGAAGAGCTTTCCAACCATCTCTGTAGCTTAAAAGAGCAGGTCACCCGACTCACCCTTTCGGTCTTGATCGATCTCGATGAAGAGGGAACGGTCTTAAATTATCGGATTGTCCGCGGGGCCATCTTTAGCCAAAAGCGGTTCACCTACAAAGAAGCGAAAAAAGTGCTCGATGGAGAGCTGAAAAGTCCCCATGAAAAAAAACTGAAACGCCTCGAAAAACTTTGCCTTCTTTTAAAGAAAAAACGGCGGGAACGGGGCAGCGTCGACCTCGCCCTTCCTGAGATAGTGATCAAGGTCAACAAAAAGGGGGAACCAACTGGACATGAGGTGGTCGAATATGACATCACCCACCAACTTGTTGAAGAGTTTATGCTGAAAGCCAATGAGCTCGTTGCCCAAGACTTCATGAAGAAAAACAAAAAAGGGATATTCCGGATCCATGAACCTCCCGGAGAGGATAATCTCGAAGCTTTTTATGCCCTAGCGCGGAGTTTAGGCTTTTCTCTACCGAATAAGCCCGAAGTCGACGACATCCAAAGGCTCTTTGAAAAGGCGAAGGGAAGTCCCCACGCCGAGCAACTTTCGATCGCCTATATTCGGAGTATGAAACTGGCGGTCTATTCTGAAAATAATGTGGGCCATTATGGCCTCTCCCTTGAAAACTACTGCCACTTTACGAGCCCGATCCGCCGCTATAGTGACCTCATTATCCACCGCCGCCTCTTTGAAGATTCCGAGGAAGACCTCACCCTCGTTGCCAAAAGTTGCTCCGACAAGGAGCGGGTCTCTTTTAAGGCAGAGACAAGCGTTGTGATGCTTAAAAAACTCCGCCTCCTCCAAAAGTGCCAGCAGGAGGATCCCACCCGTCTCCACCAAGCAGTCGTGAGTAAAATCAAACCCTTTGGGGTCTTTTTTGAGGTCGCTCCCCTCCAATATGAGGGATTCCTCCACCTCTCCGATCTGGAAGATGACTACTATGTCTATAACCAGCAAAGAGAACTCCTTGTTGGACAAGATACAGGAAAAACCTATAAAATGGACTCTCCTCTCGAGATCCTTCTCGAAGAGGTCGATCTCATCATGATGGAGACAAAATGGGCCCTTCCCCGCCAAAGCAAAACAAAGAAAAAACGGTCCCGCTCCTCTTCTACCAAGAAGAAGAGGTGGTCGAAGTCGCGCAGGCGCTCCTAGGCAAGTACCTCTTTACCTCCTTTGAGGGTCAGCTCACCGGTGGGATGATCATCGAAACCGAGGCCTACAAAGGGGCTGAGGACAAAGCCTGCCACGCCTATGGAGAGCGAAAAACTGCCCGCACCCAGGTGATGTTTGAGCCAGGGGGGGTGGCCTACATCTACCTCTGCTACGGAATCCACCACCTCTTCAATATCGTCACCCACAAGGAAGGGACACCCCATGCCGTCCTTGTCCGCGCCCTAGCCCCCACCCATGGCACTGAAACGATGGAAAAGCGGCGCAAAGGAGCTAAAAAGCTCACCGGAGGACCAGGAACTCTCACCCAAGCCCTTGGAATCCAGACCCACCATTCGGGCATCCCCCTGACAGGCAATGAGATATGGCTTGAAGACCATGGAGCACCCCTTGGAAAGATTATCGCAACCCCTAGAATTGGAATCGATTACGCCGAAGAACATAAAAATCTCCCTTGGCGCTTTCTTTTAAATTAAAAATATGGTATAATAGTAGCCATTCAAATAAAAAAGTAGGGAACTAATGACTACAGAAGGAATTCAAAAAAAATATAGTTGTTTAGGGTGGGAAAGCACCCCTTTAGAAGAAGGAGTAATAGAAAAAATTATAGCCTTTGTGGCTAAAATTTTTCTCTACCTCGAAAGCAGTGAGTTCCGCGATGCATTTTCCAAAGAAGCAGTGGTTCGGGCATGGTTCAAAATACAGCATGCTGAGGTAACACTTCACGACGTAGCTTTTCTTCGCCTTCGGCTCCGAAGCTGTGTCGGTTCAGTGGATTTTTTTTG
>NZ_JAAEJV010000013.1 GCF_015356785.1 Candidatus Neptunochlamydia vexilliferae
TTCTTTCTAGATTCCATATAAATCCTTATCTGTTGCTTTGTAATCTTTTTCCCTGTCATATTAACCTCTCACTTTCATGCAAGAGATCTTAATTCAAGGGGCTTCTTACCGGCAAAGATAATTGTCGTTAAGCGGCAATCCTAATTGTCGCTCAACAGGTGATAAAATTCATTTTAAACCTCTACTCTGTTTTTGGCCTCCACGTATCCCACGCTCCGCCCCTTTCTATTGAGTAACGGGATATTGCCTCTTAAATTATCACATATTAGGGTCAAGCAAATATATTTCTCCTAAAGGCTCTAATAGGCAAGCACTTAAGCACCTACCTATCAGTCAGTCTAATTGCTACTACTATTTAAAGACGAGCTACTTGATGAAGCGGAACTCATAGAAACATTCATTCTTTGATGCTCAGGAGCATCAAAGAATCTTAAGACACCTGCAACACCATTAAATGCATCATGATGACCTTTATTGCCATGAGATTCATCATAAATACTCAGCCCGGTTGTTTCAAAGCCTCCAACAGCTATATTCAGTCGCTTATTATTTACCCGCTCCTGGCAGCGTGTCCACACAGCACTACCAAAACATCTTTTTTCTGTTCGAACATACTCTGAAAGTATTAATGTAGCAGCTTCTAGCATCATAGGCATTTGGTAGGGAAGTCCTGTTTGTTGAGCATAGGACTTCAAAAGACGTTTTTGCTCTTCATAACTTTTATGGGTACTATTTGGTATAATTGCATTTGTCATAAGAGCCCAGTGAGGCGCCAAGGAAACATTACCTAATTCATCTTTGATATGTTTACTGTAATAACGATACTTCGTTATATGCCCTTGTTTAGGACTCTTAACATGCTCCTCAAGAGCGTTTAAAGTAAGAAGCTTACCATCAATATGGTTGGGAATGAATGCTAAAAGGTGGGTTTCTCCAATAGTTTTTCCCTTCCCAACAGCCTTTCCTTTCCAAAAAGGACATGGGCGGTTAAGAATGGCACTAATATTTGAAGGGAGAGGAGGGGCTTTTCCTACCTCTCCAAAGTGAACCCTCCATTTATCAGGACTAAAAGCAAAACTGGGAAGTTTTTTTTCTACGAGAAGCTCCCTATTAATAGCCACAACCTCTTTGCTTAAATTCCGTACTCCTATAGCACCGCTACGCTGGTAATCTTTTTCATAGTCAAAGCTAACGCAGATGCCTTTATCAATAAAGCCACCAATGATAACAGGATATTTATTACCTACCTTTTCTTTACAGTGCGTATAAATCCCTTCTCCCAACAGGTATTCGTTTGTTTCTTTCTGATAGATTGAAACAGCAAGTGCAACCTCAAGCGCTGAAGCAAAGGTATAACCTTGTGAAGCATACTTAGAAACAGCTTGCTTTCTATCTATATAACTTTTGCCGCGTGTCCCCTTTAAAATACTTTTGCTGATAAGAAGCCATTTTGAGGAGGTAGCTTTGTGCCCAAATTCTCTTTTTATATTCTCATGATAATACCTTCTATTAAAGAGCTTATCAAACCCATTAAGGGTGAGCTTAACACCGCCAACTTCCTCAGGAATCCAAATAAGAATATGGGTATCAGAAACTTTACCACCAGTAAACCCTTCGATACTAAAGGGCGTAGGTGCATTTAGAATCTCTTCAATATCCTTGGGAAGCGGCTCCTCAACTCCCCTAACACTCTTAAAGTGTTTTTCCCATATACTCTTGCCAAATATAGTATCGGGAAACTTCTTTTGAATCTCGGCATTGCTAGAAACTTGAGAAGTCTTTAGCCTTTGCACCTCTTTCTTGAGAGTAGCAACCTCTTTTTCAAACTTAAACATTTTTACCGCTAAAGATGCAATAACCTTTGTTGTTTCCCCTTTGATGTTAAGTCTAAGAAGTTTTTCAAGAGCATAAGTGTAGAGTTTGGGGTTTTGCTCAGAGATATTCATCAGCTCCCTATAAAGGACCCCTGCATTTTTGGGATCTTTCTTTTTATCGATCAGAGTCAACTGGGCAAGTAAAGAGCTATCGGTATTGGGAACAAGGCTTTTGGCCTCCTTCGTTTGGTCCTTGGCTGGCTGGAGCTTGTTTTTAGCATAGCTGCTACAAAACTGCGCTAGATCAAGGTGAAAGTTTGCTTGTATTTTCTGCGAAGAGGGCAGCTGATCGTAAAGCTTTTTGAGCCCCTTGTAGGCTTCAGCTGCGGAAGGATTCAGGCTGAGAGCCTTTTGGTAGTACTCGATGGCTTTTTCGGGCTTGGGGTTTTTCGCAAGAGCTATCGCTTTGCTATAGGCCTTTTCGGTTTGCGCAGTAGCCTCATAATAACGAATGGCTAGCTCTTTAATTTTTGGGTCTTCCCCAAAGGCTTCTAAGGCTTGTTCTATTGCTATTGAACGAAGTTCGGGGATTGGAGGGCCTTCTTTAAGCTTGCGTATACCAAGAACACCGCTGTGGTGGTGACAACCGCTGCCATGGTCGCCGTTGACATAAAGACCGCCCGCGGCGAACCCCCCTACTGCCACCGCTCCATCCTTACCGACCTCTAAGCACCGCGTAAAGGTCAACTTAGGCTTTTCTGGCAACAAGTACTCATTCTTCTGATCCTTTTGGTAGAGAAGGACAGCGATTGCAGCATCTAGGGCATGGGGAAGGGTGTATCCTTTGGAGGTATATTTCCCAACGACTTGCTTTTGATCGTCATAGCTTTTATCTCGGGTACCATCTAGGATATTTTTGCTCATGAGGATCCAGTGAGGGGTGATCCCTTTTATGCCAACTGCACTTTTTAAATGGTCGTGGTAGTTCCTATACCCACCAAAAAGCTTCGGAAGGTTATTGAGGGTCAGCTTAACGCCTTTGACCGCTTCGGGGATCCAAACGAGAATATGGGTATCGCGAACCTTGCCGCTAAAGCCTTCTACTTGGAAAGGGGTAGGAGCATTTAGGATTTCCTCAATGTTGTCGGGAAGCGTCCCTTCCTCCCCTTCAACACTATCAAAGTGTTTTTCCCAAACATCCCTTCCAATTGCAATATCAGGAAGTTTTCTTTGTATGATGTTATTGGAGACTTGAGTGGTTGAGCTACTACTCGATGAAGAACTTGATTGACTAGAGCTACTGCTTGATGAAGAACTGCTACTTGATGCAGCATTGCTTTGCTGTATGTTAGGTTTATAAGCTTCTAGGTGTTTGAGGTAGGTGTGGATAAGGGCAACAAATGCTGCTTCCTTGGGCTGTTTGCTCTTTTTATAGATGTCGATGAGAGGAAAGTAATGTTTGCTAAGGTTTGTGTACTCCAAGGCTTCCCTATAGTCTTTAACAGCTTTTTTAAGATCGTTTTTTTCTGCCCGTCTTTGAGCTCGTTTAATGCAATCATCAGCTTCTTCAGAGTCTTGCTCGAATGTATAACCACTGAGCTGGGCGGGAAGAGGAATAGGAAATTTTTTACCGGCTTTTTCAGCTTGGCTTTTTATTGAAAGGTTGGGTCGGAGATCTTCGTTTTTAAGGGGTTTGCGGCTTAAGGGACAGGTTTGGTTTTTTTGTAGATGGTTTTCGATCGCTTCTCTTTCAAAGGTGTGACCACAGCTGTCAATCACAGGATCTTGGAGCAAATCAAGAGTCAAGGGACAGCAAAGATCTTTCCTGTAGGTATTGTTTTCCAAAAGGAGCTTTTTGATATGGACAATGAGTTCTTTAATAAGAGGGAGAGCCTGAGGGACAGCCTTTGACCCCTTTCTAAAAGAGACCTCATAGCCCCCACCACTTTTGGGGGTTACAATGGGAGCAATGCCCTTTTTAAGAAGGGCCTTAATCTCCTTTTTGACCTCAGAGGCTTTTTCTTTGCCTGGGGGATAGATGACCTCTGCGATAAAGGTTTTTGAGGAACCTGCCTCCTTAAGACCGACCTGAATAGGGTCTTTAGCGATAAATGAGAGCTGGTGCCTGGGGGTAAAATAGACGGCAAAAGGGATGTTTGAAGAGTTAAGAGGTCTGATATTCATGGAAATTCTCCTGATGTTAACAATATTTAAAGACCAAACTTAACATAGCATATCTTTTTTTGCAAAAAAAAATTGAAACGTGATTTTTTTAAACCTTACACACCATTATCACCCTTGAGAAGCTGATTATTAATTACTTATTGTTTTTCCTTTTGATGACTCTCGCAGCTCTTGCCAACTAATCGATCAGGAGTTACAATATTGGGTAAGGAGTCACTATGGAAGTACTAGCAATTAGTTGGGGCCAATTAGCAGCCTTTATCACAGCATCTATCACCAGCTTAGCATGGGTCTACAAACTGATTGAAAAAAAATTTGACCGTGTAAATTTCGACATTAAAGACTCTCTTAAGGAGATGAAAGACTTCCGCAAAGAAGTGAATGCTAGGTTCGAGAAGACCGACCGCGATATTAAAGACTTCCGCAAAGAAGTCGACGCTAGATTCGAGAAGGTCGACGCTAGATTCGAAAAGGTCGATGCTAGGTTTCAGAAGGTCGACCACGACATCAAAGATTTCCGCAAAGAAGTCGATCTTAAGTTTTCAAGAACCGATGACAAAATCGAACACCTTGGAGATCGGGTTGGAAAGGTTGAAAATAGACTCACTGCAATTGAAACGACAATCTCTTATATTGCCCCTAGGAAAGTGATCCCTTTCCCTATAGAAGAGGACCACAGTGAGAAAAAGGCTAATGAAGGGTAAACAGGGATCATTCTTTAGAAAGCTCACGAACAAGTTCTCCAGATTCTGACAAAAGTTCTCCCTTCCATTCGGATACATTCCGAGCCTCCGAAGAAAAATTGGCGCCAATAAGAATAAGCTTTTTCCCCTTACCGATATAGGGCTTGTAGTACTCTTTTTGGTGGATTTGCTTCATTGCTTCATCAGCAGAACCATCGAGTTTCATCTCTAAAATGTAAGTTGCTTTAGGCATTTCTAGTAAGAGATCAATCCGTCCTGTATTTGTTGCTCTTTCTGATAGTGGGTCGAAACCCATCCCATATAGCATAGAGAGAAGCATCGCTTGATAGGTTCGTTCTTTTGCCCCTGCAAAGACTTGGTAGGCAAAGCTAGAAAACCCAACCTTGATATGCTCAAAGAGGATCCCTAATTGATAGCTCTCTAAGGCTTTGACAAACCTTTCTGAAGACCTTACATCGGTATTATCTGTGAAATGGCTGACCAAAGAGTCCATAAAAGCGGTTCTTACCTCTTCATTAGGGAACCCTAAGTGATACCGCTTTGAAAGAGGATTGTAGTCTTGGATGGTAAAGTATCCTGTCTGGTACATCAAGGCCTTTAAGCTAATCCTTTCTATAGAGCTGATGTCCATCAGCTCATCCCCCCTTGCGGTTGTTCCATCTAATGAAACTATCGACTGGGAGTGATTTTTCAGCTGATCGGTAAGAAATGAAGGGGTTCCTGTGCTATACCAGTAGCCTGCAGGTTCTCTTTTACTCATGAAATTTAGTGTTGAAAAAGGATTATAAACACAAGTCTCTCCTCTTGAAAAACGATAGCCATTGTACCAACTCCGGACTTCATCGATAATTCTCTCCTCTGATATTTCACGTCCCTCCTGAGACCTTTCATAGGCAATTTTTTCAATATACTCCTTAAAGGCCTGTCTGAGTTCTTGTTCGGTATATCCCATGATTCCTGCATACTTAGGCTCCATTGTAATATCGTTTAAGTTATTAAGAGCCGAAAAAAGGGATACTTGGGAAAATTTACTAATACCGGTTATACATGTGAACTTTAAGTGTGCATCCAAGCTTTTAAGAGCTCCAAAAAAATCTTTTAGAAAATCCCGGTTTTGCTCTGCAACTTTGGGAGATTTTAAGTTCTTAATAATAGGCCGATCATATTCATCGACTAAGACAACAACCCGATTTTTTTTCGCAAGCTTTGTTACAAGTCTTACTAACTGAGACTGGCTAGATGAGCCTGTGATAGACACCCCGTAAACCTCAGCAAGGTCTTCTAGTGCTTCTTGTAGACCTATTTCTAACCGTTCAGTGGAGGTGGTTAAAATCCTAGAAAAATCAAAGTAGAGAACCGGATGTTTTTCCCATTGATAATCGGTCTGATAAATTTGACATTTCTTAAATAGAGCCTTATTGCCTTTAAAAATTTCTCCTAATGTATTGAGAAATAGAGACTTTCCAAATCTCCTCGGGCGGGATATAAAGTAGTGTTTGCCTGTTGTTATTAACTCCTTGGCAAATAGTGTCTTATCGATATAAACTTGATCCTCTTCAAGGATTTCACGGATACTTTGGATTCCAATAGGTAAATTTTTCATTTCACAATTTCTATTTCAGACCTATCGTTATTTTACGATACGAGAGCAAAGCTTGCAACGGTTAAATTTTTATAAATAAATCTTTGATTGCGTTGCTTTAGCGCCGTCAAAAAAACCAATTCTTGAACTTATTTGGGTATATCCTCAAATTGCAAAAGCCAAACTAAAACCCTTAGGGCCCGTCAAGAAATAAATGCTACAGCTTGACTCAGCCCCAATAGGGAAGGTCGACGAAGAAGCTTAATTTGGCAAAGTCGCAGCCAGTCAACTTGTAACATTTAATTCTTGACGGGCCTTTAGTATGCAGAAGAGCTGCTGCTTGAGGAAGAACTACTTGACGAAGAGTTTGATGAGGAGCTCTGTGGAAGTAGTTCTTTAACGGCTATAACACCTACAGAATCATAATTTGAGTTATGTACATTGGCATATAAGCCTTTGGAATTAAATTGACCAATGCCTATATTCATCTGATTATTTTTAACCAGTTCTTCGCATCGAGTCAAAGAGTTAGGAAGTAGTTTTTCACCCGTACTTTTTTTATGAATAAATAGCGCTGCTGTAACATCAACTGCCTTAGGCAGTTTATACCCTTGCTTACCGTATTTTTCCACCAATTTTTTTTGCTCAGCATAACCCTTTTTGTGTGTTCCTTCCAATAGCGCTCTAGTGACTAAAATCCATTTAGCTTTTCCTATTTTTTGACCTCCCAATTCCGGTTTTAAATGATATGTGTCATAAGCGCTATAATTTTTAAAGAGTTTCTCCAGCCCATCCAGTGAAACATCTTGTCCATCTACCCTTTCAGGAATCCAAACAAGAATATGGGTTTGGTAAACAGGGTCTCCCTTTTTATGTTCCCCTACCTTAAAGAGGGTCGGAGCCTTCAGAATCTCTTCAATATTATCAGGTAGAAGAGCTTCTGTTCCCTCGATATTTTTGAAATGCTTCTGCCATATGCTCTTGCCAAAAACGGTGTTGGGAAATTTTTGCTGAACCTCGGCATTCTTAGAAAATTCTGCTGTTAAGTTCCGCGCCACCATGCCCCCTTTTATATCGAAGTTCCTGTCGTTATGATCATGAATCTGGAGTCCATCCTTTGATAATCCCCCAACAGCTACTGGTAATTTCTTGTTAGATATATTTACTCGTTCTAGACAACGTGTATAAGTATCAAGACCCTTCCCTTTTCCAAGTAAGTGCTACCCAGATTTTTCTTTTTGGTAGAGCAAGGTTACGACTGCAGCATCTAGCGCTGTGGGTAGGGCATAGCCCTTAGAAGCACAGGCATCTACAATTTTCAATTGTCCTGCTGTATTTGTGGTACGTGTTCCTTCTAGGACACCTTTGCTTACAAGGATCCAGTGAGAGGCTACTTCTTTATTTCCAAGATAGTTTTTTACGTGATCGCTATAAAAATTATATTTTCCAAAAAGGTTTTGCAGGTTATTAAGAGTTAAGTTTTCTCCATTGACTTTTCTTGGAACCCAAACAAGAAGGTGTGTTTTGTGAACGGGATCACGTTCTGTATAACCTTCAACTTTAAAAGTGGTAGGAGCCTTCAGAATCTCCTCAATATTAGCAGGGAGAGGACCTTCAGCACCCTCAATATTTTTAAAATGCTTCTGCCATATGCTCTTGCCAAAAACGGTGTCGCGAAACCTTTGTTGAATAGAAAGGCCACTGGAAGTTAATAGCTTAGCTCCTATAATGCCACTGGTTTCGTAAGAGTCGGTATGCATGTGTACGTAAAGCCTGCCATCTTCGGAATTCCCAATAGCTACTGGATAGTTATTATTCGTGACGCTCTCTAAACACCGTGTTAGTGTTGAAAAGTTGTTATCTTTCCCTTTTGGAAATAGGTTCTTTTTATTTTTGCTTTGGTATAGAAGAAGCGCTGCTGCTATATCTAAAGATGAAGGCAGATTATAACCCTCATAACTGTAAGCTGCCATTACCTTCTTTTGATAAGGGTAACCTTTTCCTCGTGTGCCTTTTAAGATGTTTCTGCTTAAAAGGATCCAGTGGGCAGAAGAAGTTGTTTTAGAACCATGCTCATTTTTGATTTCCTTGCTATAACCGTGATAGTTCCCAAAGAGATTTTGTAGGTTATTCAGTGAGAGGCTGACCCCATCAACCTTTTCAGGAATCCAAACAAGAATATGGGTTTCACTAGTAGGTGCATCTTTTTTATACCCTTCAACTTCAAAGGGAGCGGGTGCACTTAAAATCTCTTCGATATTAGCAGGTAGAGGAGGTTCAGCGCCTTCAACATTTTTGAAATGGCTTTCCCATATGCTCTTGCCAAATACTGCATGCAAAAACTTTTTTTGGATCTCAGTATTTCTAGAAATTTGCGTCGATTCAAGTGTTCTTGCAGCTATCATACCGTTTGGTTTATAATTAAAGTTTCCACTACCACCATAATCATATGTAATGCAGAGACCTTTATCTGATAAGCCACCTACGTCTAAAGGCCACTGGTTGTTATTAATACTTTCTTGACATCGCGTATAAGTATTAGGAGCACTACTTAGAAGCTTCTTTCCTTTTTCTTTGTAATGGAGGAGAAGAGCTGTTGTAACATCTAGAGCTGTTGGCAGGACATATCCTTGAGAAGCATAAGATTTAAGTAATTTTTTCTGATTCGAATATGTTTGCTCTCTCGTTCCTTCTAAAACATTTTTACTTAGGAGGATCCAGTGAGAGGATGGATTTATTTTTTCTCCTAGCTCTTTTTCAACTTCACTTTTATAAAACCTATGGTTTCCAAATAAATTCTGCAATCCGTTAAGAGAAATTCCGATTCCATCAACCTTTTCAGGGATCCAAACAAGAATATGGGTTTCACTAGTAGGTGCATCTTTTTTATACCCTTCAACTTCAAAAGGAGCGGGTGCACTTAAAATCTCCTCGATATCAGCAGGCAGAGGAGCTTCAGTTCCCTCAATATTTTTGAAATGCTTCTGCCAGATGGTTTTACCAAAAACGGTGTTGGGAAACCTTTGTTGGACAAGGGTATTTCTAGAAATTTGTGTAGAAAGGTTCCTGAAGCCAACGATTCCATTGTGCTTATGTGTCGACTCTTTGGAAGAGTGACAGACCTCAATTGACTCACCAAAACCACCAACAGCCACGGGCCATTTTTGAGCATTGACGAGATCTTCGCATCGCGTATATGTAAATGGTTTTTCTGCAAGCAGCTTTTCGCCTGTTTGTTTTTCGATAAGGAAGAGTGCTGTTACAACGTCAACCGCTTTGGGAAGGTGGTATCCTTTTGATGCATAGTTCCCTATAAGTTGTTTTTGAGTATCATAGGTCTTCTCCCTTGAGCCTTTAATGACATTTTTACTGATAAGGACCCAATGGGGCTTGTTGACTTTTTTACTCCCCACCTCTGTTTTTACATGGCTTACATAAGTTTTTTCGTGATTTCTATACTTTTTTTTAAAAATCATTCCTAGTGTATCTAAAGAAAGCGGTATTCCGTTTATTTTTTCAGGAATCCAAACAAGAATATGAGTTTTGCTGGTAGGAATATCTTTTCTATACCCCTCAACTTCAAAGGGAGCGGGTGCACTTAAAATCTCCTCAATATTAGCAGGGAGAGGAGCTTCAGCACCCTCAACATTTTTAAAATGCTTCTGCCATATGCTCTTGCCAAACACTGCATGGGAAAACTTGTTTTGGATCTCAGTATTTCTAATAACCTCTGTTGTTAAATTGCGCCAGGCAATTGCTCCATCATCTGAAGTGGTATAACGACTTCCTCTTATATCAAGCCCTTTTTTGGAAAACATTCCAACAGTTACATCAGATAAGTTTAAGCTTTTGACTTTCTCTTTACAGCGAGTTTTTACCTCGCTATATAGATAGTCACCCGTATAAAGATGATGGACCCATGATGCAGCTGCAACATCTAGAGCCGGGGGATGCTCATAAAGGGTACTCTCAAAAAACTTTTTCTGCTGCTCATAATTCTTATTATAGCTGTCAGGCACAACTGTACGCGTCATTAAAACCCAGTGAGATGGGGAGGCCGGCTTGTTCCATACTTCTTTTCTAAGATTTTCTCTATGTGATTTGCTTTCAGAGTAAGTGTATGGTGATTTATCTTTACTCTTAATAATCTGCTCAAGATGATTTAATGTTAGGGCTTTGCCATTGACTGTCTCTGGAATAAGAACAAGGATGTGGGAATCCCTGACTGTTTTCCCCAAACCAAATGGACAAGGTTGGTCTAAGATTTCTTCAATGTTAGAAGGCAGAGGAGGCTCTTTTCCAATTTTACCAAAATACTTCTCCCAAACCGCTTTTCCAATCGCAATATCAGGGAATTTTTGTTGGGTATCGGTATTTAAGGGGTGGGTCTTCTTCCGTTCTTTTTTAAGAGCTTTAACCTCTGTTTCAAGCTTGGCCATCCTTAATGCTAGAGAAGCAATAAGCTTTGTTGTCTCCCCTCTTTGGTTGAGTTTAAGAAGTTTTTCAAGAGCATAGGTATAAAGCTTTGGTTTTTTCCCAGAAATCTCCATTAGCTCTTTATAGAGAACTGCAGCGGTTTTGGGTTCTTTCTTTTTGTCGATGAGTGTAAGCTGAGTAAGCATGGGGCTTGAACTATTGGGAATAAGGCTTTGAGCTTGTTTATAGTGATCCTTTGCAGCTTGGAATTTGTTTTGGGCATAGCTACTACAAAACCGTGCTAAATGAAGATGGAAGTTTGATTGTGTTCTCTGCGAAGAGGGCAGCTGATCGTAAAGCTTTTTGAGCTCTTTGTAGGCATCAGCTGCAGAAGGATTCAGACTGAGAGCCTTCTGGTAGTACTCGATGGCTTTTTCGGGCTTGGAGTTTTTCGCAAGAGCTATCGCTTTGCTATAGGCCCTTTCGTTTTGTGCGGTAGCTTCATAATAGCGAATGGCTAGCTCATTGATCTTTGGGTCTCCAAAGGCTTCTAAGGCTTCTAAGGCTTGTTCTATTGCTTCTGTTCTTATTTCCCTCTTGACTTTATTTATTTGCTTTTCATCTGAGAGGTCTATTAAAAGAGCAACCCCATGATACTCGCTAATCCAAGGAGTCTTACTTGACTCAGGATAATTTTCGTATCTAAAATCTACACGAAACCCTTGATTACCAAAGTTCCCAATCGCTACAGGTTGATTATTGGTAATTTTTTCTTGGCAGCGAGCATACGTATAAGGGTTAATCGGTAATAATCTCTGTTGAGTGGCTTTTTCATAAATCAATAATGATGCTGCTAAATCAATAGCTCTTGGGATAACATATCCTTGGCAAGCATACATATCTATGGTCTTTTTGTGATCTATGTAACTTTTGTTCCTTGTACCCTCAATTAAACCCTTGCTCATTAAAACCCAGTGAGCCTTACCAGTGCTTTTGTTTCCCTCTTTGCTTCCGATTGGCCCATGATAGTAGCTATATCTATTAAATAATCCTGATAAACTATTAAGAGAAACATTAATCCCCTTAACTCTCTCGGGTATCCAAACAAGGATATGGGTATCGCGAACCTTGCCGCTAAAGCCCTCTACTTTGAAGGGAGTCGGAGCATTTAGGATGTCTTCAATATCGTCGGGAAGGGTTCCTTCTTCTCCCTCAATACTCCCCTTACCAAAGTGTTTTTCCCAAACGGCCTTTCCGATCGCAATATCGGGAAGCTTTCTACCTGTGGTGGTATTGAAGACTTGAGTGGTTGAGCTACTGCTTGAGGAAGAGCTTGCTTGGCTCGAACTGTTGCTCTGCTTCCCTTTATCGTTAGGTTTGGAAGCTTCGAGGTGCTTGAGGTAGGTATGGACAAGGGCAACAAATGCCGCTTTTTTAGGCTGATCGTTCTTTTTGTAGATGTCGATAAGGGGAGCGTAGTCTTGACTCCTTTCTGTATAGAGGAGAGCCTGTTTGTATTGTTTAAGGGCTTGTTTGAAATCGCCTTGACTGGAAAAATTTTGGGCGAGCTGGATGAAAGTCGCGGCAATTTGGGTATTTTCTTTGATGGTTTTCTCGTTGAGGGAGGCAGGAAGAGGAATAGGGAATTTTTTTGCAGCTTTTTCCGTTGAGCTAAGGACCTTTTTGATATGGATGATGAGTTCTTTAATGAGAGGAAGAGGCTGAGGGGCAGTCTTTAAGCCTTTTTTAAAAGAGACCTCATAGCCTCCGTCGCTTTTTGGGCTTATGACTGGAACTACACCCTTTTTGAGGAGGGACTTGATCTCTTTTTTAGCGGCGCTAAAATTTTCCTTTCCGGAAGGATAAACAACCTCGGCTGTAAAGGTTTTTGAGGAGGTTGATTGCTTAAGATCGACCTTAAGGGGGTCTTTGTTTGTAAATGAAAGCTGATACTTGGGGGTGAAATAGACAGCAAAGGGAATATCTGATGAGGTTAAAGGTCTGATGTTCATAGAAATTCTCCTGCTTTAACTAAGTCTTTTAAGAGGCGAGCTCACGTAGGTAGCCAGAAATCATCTTATAGTTGCTGGCTAGGTTTATAATTCTCAATCCTTTGTCTTAAGGGCATCAATCTCTTTTTCGAGAGCAAGGCTCCTGGTAACCAAGGAAGCGATTAGGCTGGCTTCCTCCCCTTTGGTGCTAAACTTGAGACGTTGCTCAAGGGCATGGGCATAAAGCTTGGGGGCGCTTTCCGATAGGTTCATTAGCTCTTTGTAGAGAGCATTGGCTGTTTTGGGGTCTTGCTTTTTATCGATGAGGGTCAGATGGGTGAGAAGGTAGGCGGGGCTTTTGGGTGCAAGACGCTGGGCTCGGTTATAGTGTTTTTTGGCTGCTTCGAAGTTTTTGTGGGCATAGTGGTGGCAAAACATGGCAAGTTCAAGGTGGAGCTTTGCTTCGACTCTCTTGGACGATGAGAGCTTGTTATAGAGCTCTTCTAGTTTTTTAGAGGGGGTGCTTGAGGAAACATTTTCTTTTAGGGAAACCTCGTAATGATCCTCCCATCTCTTATTTACAGTGGGGACAGCTCCCTGTTTGAGTAGGTGCTTGATCTCTTTTTGATCTGAAGGGTCGATAACCTGGGTTGTGAAGACCTTTGAAGATGTGGGCTCAGAGAGCTCTACCCGGATGGGGCCACTGAGAAAAGAAAGCTGATAGTTGGAGGTGAAGTAGGTCGCAAAGGGAATTTCTGAACGGGGAACAAACAGAGCCTCGTCTGTCGTCTCTTTTATGTCAGGGAGTTTGATTGGATGGGAAGAAGGAGGATTTATAGGTTCTGGAAGCTTCTTCTCGATCGCAGTTTTCCGGGTTTCAAGCTCCTTAATCCGGTCTTGAAGTTCTTGTTGTTGCACCTCATAGGCTTTTTTCTGGGCCTCAAGCAATTTTTGGTTTTCGATATGGGTTTTTTCTCTCTCTTCCTTAGCTCTATCAAGCCGCTTTTTGTAAAGCTCTTCGATTTTTTGTTTCTCTTTTTCGAGTTCTTTGACCTTGTCTTGATCATTGAACTGATTGGCAACTTCCAGTTGTTGCTGCTTTTTATTAAGACGGATATCTTTTTCTTGGGTGAGCTTTTTGAGTGTATTTTCAATTTCTTGTAGCCTTGCACTATGGGTGTAAGACTGATTTTTAAGGAGTGCGTTGTATTTTGCGTCTATCTCAGCCTTTGCAGCGTTCAGCTCTATAATCGACTCTTCTAGTTGCTTGACCGATTGTTTAAGAGATTCTGTTTCTTTGTGATCTAACCTGTAATTATCTAAGAGCTGCTGAAGGCCTTCAGGTTTGATGAGGAAGGAAAGTTCTGGGAAAGACTTAAGGAGCTTTTTTAAAGATTGGAGGTGGATGGCTGCTTTGTCAAAGTTTTTGGCAAAGAGCTCTTGATAAAAGCTATTGTTTAAGCTTCGGGCATCACGGAGCGCACGTTGGTAGGAAAGCGATTTTTCAAGCGCTTTAGGTTTGACAAACAGAGAGATCTGAGGAAAGGTTGTGGCAAGCTTTTTTAGACGGTCGATGTAAGTTTCTGCTTTTTTAAACTTACCCCATTGAAGCTGCTCGTTAAAGGTGTTGAGCAATCTTTGGGCGTGAGTATCAATTTTTCTTTTCTGGGTTTGAAGAAGCCTTTCGATGCTATGGTGATCAATGATGTTCAACGATTGGAGGTGTTGGTATTGGAGAGCGGCTTCTTTATAGTCTTGAGTTCCTAAAGCTTTCTCGATTTTTTTCCCAAGGATTTCTGAAATAGAGAGAAGTTTATGTTCGTCTTCGTAGGTAAGAACGGTGCTGAAGATTCTTTTATGGTGAGGGACAGGCTTGAGGGCATCGATAGCGTTTAGAAATTCGGCTCTTTTCCAGCCTCCTTTAATACTTCTATCAACAGGGTCATAGGTAAATAAGGTGTCCTGAAGCTTTTGGAGAGTAGAGTTATCCTTAATAATGAAACGACGCAACTGGTCGAGTGTAATATTTTCAGGGGTATTAGTCACCCCAATAAGGAGAGAGTCTTTTGATTTAAGAAGGGTTTCCTTATTACTAAAGAGGTTATAAGCAATTTGAAGCATTTCCGATAGGCCTCTTGCTCTTCCTGCTTTGAGAGTGTGATAGTTGATCAGGATGACAACTTTGGCGCTTTTGGCAGCTTTGATGGCATTTTTGATATTGACAGCGTTAGCAATATTAATTTCAGCTCCCCGGTTATCTAGGAATCCAGGGCAATCCATGTAGGTTTTTTTATCTTGAGTTTCGATTTTAGGCATGAAGGTTTTCGAGATTTTGGTATGACCAATAGGCATGATTTCATCTTTAGTTCCCCCTTGATTCTGAGGCTTGACAACAACAGCATCACCTAAGCCATCGATACCGAGCTCATCATAAGGTTTAAGTTCTAATGTGCAGCCACAAAGGTAGTTGATAGTGGTGCTTTTGCCAGCTCCAGTATTACCGATAAAGAGGGTGATATCTTTACCTTTGGCCTTCTGAGCTTCTAACTCTCCTTGACGGACACACTCTAATAGTAGGGCAATGCTCTCATCTGTGTTTAGAGTTTTGTGGGGATTTTTGAGCTTTTGGTCAATGAGGGCTTTAGGATCGTTTTCGATTAGTGTTGGGACTATTTGCTTTAAGAGTAACGGCTGTTTCTCAAATGAAGGTTTGATGTAAAAAATTTCTTGACATTCATTGTAACACTTACGTGTAAGCTCTAGTTTTTTCTCACTAGGTCGGAGTAATCTCAAAAATGATTCGAATTTAACCTTGTTACTTAGAACAAGGTGACCACATAAGAAAACAATCGCCCGTTCCATTGTGGGTCGGTTTTTAAACTTGTTAAGAAATTCAGCTTGCTTTTCTTGGGTGCAGTTGGATAAATAGTAGGCAGCTAGGTATTCTTGGATGGTAAAGTGAATGAAGGAATATTTTTGTGTGTGCGTATGTTTCTGAATAAGCCCTGTAGAGAGAAAGGTCTCGATTCTTTTATGTGGAAGGATCAGACTCTCTCTTTTAAGCGCATCGAGGGCAAGCTTTCCAAGCTGCTTGAGAAGTTCACCTCTCTTGCTCTTACTTAGGTATTCGAGTTTTTTTTGGCTTATTTGCCAATCAAGGACTTTATCGATCATTTCTTTATATAGAGATGTTAAAGAAATTCCAATCTCTGAACTGTTGGTACTTTTAACCCAGATCGCGCAAAGCATCTGTAATTGTAAAGGGTTTTCAGCAAGTTCCATAAGTTGAGGCACGCTTTCGATCTGCTTCAGGCATTTTTCCCCTTGCTTATCGGTCCCTATTGTAGAAAAGAATTTATGGACATAGGTTTTGATTTGGTCTTTTGAAAAGCCAATGTTCTCAAAGGTTTTATCAATCTTTCCTTTAAAAATGTGCTTTGATTCAGATCGTGAGGAAGCAAGAATATAGAGATCAGGATCATTAACAAGAGAAGAGATCGCGCCTAAAGTTTCTTCAGAAGCTTCATCAAGGCCATCAAAAATCACTAAGGTGGATTTGCTTTTATTAATACTTTCCAAAAAAGCATTTTGCAACTTTGATTCAAGGGTAATTAGTTCGGTTGCTAAGTAACTGAGAAGTTTTTTTGGGTCTTTTGGAAGTTTTTTGAGCAGATTGACCTCTCTTAGTGGAAGATAGAAAACCTGATCGAATAGTTGATTAAAGAGCCTTCCAGAGGCCCAGTCATGAGCAACTTTACGACAGAGGGTGCTTTTACCTGAGCCAGCTCTCCCTGTAATCAACACCTTTCGGTCCCCGTCATTAAATAGCTGATCAATAGAAGTTATTGACTTTTTCTTCTCTTTTTTTTGATTTTCTAAAATTAAAGTCGTAAAAAGCTCTCGAATAGGATAGGTTTCATTCGTTAGAGGGAGGGGGATATCTCCAAACTCGTCAATGTACTTAATTCTAAGGATCTGCTCAGGGTGCTGTTTTTTAAAATTTTGTAGGGGAACCTCATATATTTCAAGCTGCCAATTTATCCACTCCTTCATCTCCTTTTGCATTGTAAGTGCTAAATTCTCAGGAAGGTGGGCAACATCTGAGTGACAAAATAGATTATCTCGATAAATGAGAAATTTCAGAGCATCTTCTGTTTGGAGGTAGCGACAGGTGTTTAAGAGAGCTCCAAGGAACTCTTTTTTTTGTTTCTTAGTGAGCTGCTTCCATTCGATTATAGCATCATAATTACTCGTTGAGGTCTGAAGATCTTTATAATCTTTGGGACGATAATGGACACTTCCAAGATTTTGTTTCTTATTAATAATACAATTTTCAGAGGCGTTTTTAGGGTCATCATGGGTAAAGAGAAAGGCTAGACCAGGATCGATTTTTACCGTCTTTGCACCAATAGCTTTTTTATTTTCGTCATAGATCCACTTGAACCCTGCATTGAGCCCCCCTCCTCCAAGAAGGTCCACATCGGCTAGACACCGCCCCACGGCTAGTAGGCCCATTAAACCTTGAATAGGAACGAGCTCTCCTTTATCTGTTAGGAGCTTTTCTGGAGGACGTTTATAGGTTTCTAGGTACTTCATAAAGGGAATTTTATTCCCTTTTTCATCTTGAGTCGATGATTTTCCAAAATCTTGGTAACCCTCCATATAGCGAGACATAATCAGGAGCGTTTCTTTAATTCCCTTTTGGATCAGATCATTTACAAGGTAGTTCCAGCTGTTAAATTGATTACGGACGGGCTGCATGGAGAGTCTAGATTTAGGGACAACAAAGAGGTCTCTTCCCAGCTCCTGAAAAAGGTCGTAAGCAAGTTTTTCTCGTATCGTATCGAGGTTCATCTCTTTTTTTGTTCGTGTCCGAAAGGTGTTGGAATCGTTCCTTAAAAGCCCTTTAGGACTCCCCATCTTGCCCATCCACCGTTTATTGTCTTGTAGTTGGACTGTTTTCTTAAAAATCGCTCCGATAGAGCACCCGACTTTTTTCTCTTCAACGGCGGTAAACTCTACTTTTTTACCACTTTTACCTGTATAAATATGCATAAGAACAGGATTGAAAGTTTTAAGTCCTTTGACTGTAATGGGCTCAGGATTAACTAGAATGGAAGGGTTAGTGATCCTTGAATACAGAGGTTTCTTGTTCGGGCGCGATCTGTTCGAGTCTTCCGAGGTAGTTTTTCTTGAAGAACTTGAGCTACTTGAGGAACTAGAAGAACTTGAGCTAGATAATGATGAGAAGGAAGCCCTTGAAGGAATCCAAATGATATTTCTGTCTTTTAAAACAGGGACATCCCCCATACGAATGTGATCGGAGATTTTTTCTAAAGAAGTTTCTTTAAGGGTGCATTCAGAATATTCTCCATTTTTTTTCTCGCAACGTGCTATTAGTGACAAGTTTCTTTTACCGAAACTGATTGTGTAATCGTCACACCTAACTTGGTAACTATTCATGATTTTTATCCTCAGTTTAAAAGCTATTAATTATCAATTTATAAACTCATCGGTGTTTAACCTATGAAAGTCTACGGACCCCAACAATGCCTCCATAACTCTTTCCCGGGTAGGTGAAGACTCTACATCCATTTTCATCAAAATCGCCCACACATAGGGAGTCGTTATGTATCTTTTCTTTACACTGCGTCCATCGCATCCAGCTAGGGGCAGAGTCTGGGAAGAGTATTTGTTTGTTCTCAAGATATTCCATAGAGGTGCATATGGCGGCTTCAATGACTTTTGGGGGTGAATAATTTGGGTAGTTGGCAAGGAGTTTGCAGCGCTCATCATAGGTCATTTTGTAAGATTTAGGGAGTGTATTACGCGTCATTAAAACCCAATAGGGTTTATCCACAGTCATGTTGAGGGGCTCTTCAATATTGCCAAATGGAGATTTTGCTGTAGAAAGGGGACGTGCTTTAAACAGGTTGTTGGGTGTGAGCGGCTTTCCATTGAGCTTACTAGGAATCATCGCTAGAATATGAGTTTGATAGACTTTACGTCCCGACCAAATAGGACAGGGTTGATTCATGATACTTTCGATATTTGAAGGGAGGGTGATTTCGTTAACAGTTCCGTAGTGCTTTTTCCAAGTATTGAGGTTGAAAGTAGTCCATTTACCTTGAGTAGTTGAAGGCTTAGCTAATTTTGAACTTGAAGGTGGTTTTAATAGTCGAGACGTTTCTATACAGCGAGAAAAGTGGGCTCCTTGATGGTGGATAACGGTCAGTGGAACGTTTAGGTCATCATTTATAACAGGACCTGCAGGGTGAATTCCCCCTGCATCGGAATTAACAATCAGTACTTTTTTTCCAAAAACATGGGCAGCTAGCTCGATTTCTGGAGTGTTGAGATAATACTGAGGTCTCTGTACGGTTGTCAGGTAATGGGTTATTGCAGATTCGGAAAGGATGCTCTCTTCTTTTTTGGAATTTAGCTTTTGGAGTTGCTCTTTTCTTTTTGAGCGGCAACTCTCAATCTTCTGTCTAGCGCTATTACCAAGTTTACTGAGGTGGAAATTAACCTCTTCATTGATCCGGCTGAGGAGAGCCAGGGGCTTCCGTTTAAAAATTTCTAGAAGCTGAGCTTTATTTTTTCCATAATAGGGGCTACTGATATCTTGAATATCGGAGACTTCAGAAGATAACCGATCAAGAATTTTTTTATTTGTAGTGATTTCTTCCTTCCAAAATTCGGCTTCTTGCCGATTTGTTTTCGCTATTTCTTCTTCAAATTGAGATTTGAGTGCTTCAAACTTCGCATGGATTACCTTTCCTGCTTGATTATCCATGAAAAGCATTTTTGAAGAAGGATCTGATGAGGTAAGATGGGCACTAAAAAGGATATAAAAAAGTTTTTTTGTTTGGCGATCATTTAACTTAAAGATATTTTCCTTAAGCCGATGAATAAATTCATCTTTTGCTTGTTTAGATGAAGAATGAACTTCTCCAGGGAACCGATACATTCCATCGAGCTCTTCTCCTAAAAGAGCGTGAAGAGCGCAGGCTCCTTCACCCTTCGTGGGGAAGATTCTGTAAGTTTGATTTTCGGCTCTAAATGTAGCGGTTGGTTGAAGAGCTAAGGAATCGTTAGATAGCTTTGCTATCAGCAGTGATTCGGTGTCATCATTTAGCATCTGATAAAAAATAGGGTTTGAAGTTATTTTTTCGGAATTCGTTTGTACGGAATTCGTTTGTACGGAACTCGTTTGTGCGAAACTCGACTGTAAGGCATTTTGATAGTCTACAAGCTGTTCAACACTTAATGTTCCTTCGGCGTCCTTAGTTAGGAGATTTTGATAATCTTCTTCGAGTTTTTTAGGTAGTTTTTCGAGCTTATTTTGTTGGTTGTTTTGTACATCTTTCACATTTTTTTGGGTAGCAAGCACTTCAGGATGATCAGGCTTAAAGAAGTTCTTTAGCATATTCTGTGATTCTCGAAAGTATTTGAGGGATTTTTTCCCATTATTTAAATCTCTGTAGACTTCTCCTATGGCATTTAAGTTTGATCCTATTTCACCATGTTTTTCTCCAAAACACTGCTTCCGCAAATTGAGAGCTTTCTTAAAAGCTTGAAGAGCTTCTTGGTACCTGCCTAAGCTTTTTAACGTTTCTCCCATGGCACTGAAACTTGATGCTAACTCTGCATGATTGGGTTTGGCTAAATTTTTTCTTATCGCTAAAGCGTTCTCTAAATAGGATAGAGATTCCTGAAGTTCTCCTAGATCCTTAAAGGCCTGGCCCACAGCTTGTAAACTTGCTGCTACCTCAGGGGATTTCTTACCAGAAAGCTCTTGGCGTATACTTAAAGACTCTAAAAAATATACAAGAGCTTGTTTATGCATCCCTTTATCTCTCAACCGCTCTCCTATGGTATTCAAGGTGGTTGCAACTAAGTGATGTTTTCTTCCATATTTTTTCTGCTGCTTATCAAGGGTTGCCTTTTCTTTTTGAAATAAATTAGTCGGAATTTCATCAACTTTAAGAGTAGGAGTTGCAGGCTTTTCAATTTTAAAGATAATTTTTTTCCGTTCACAACTTTCTCTAATTCTTGAAAGTTGTTCATCCTTTATATGAAGTTTTAAGGTGAGGTGCGTTAGGCTAGAGGTTAAGGTTAGAAAGTTTAAGATATGGCCGGGACTAACATTGAAAGGATTATCTAGGGTAAGGCGCTCTATATTGCACTTTTTAGCTTGCCTAAAAAGCTCTCTACCATCTATGCGACTATTTTTAATATAGATATGAGGGGACAGTTCAAATGCCTTATTTACAAAAAGGAGCTCCTGTATCTCCGTAAAAGCAGAGAGGTCGACTGTCGGAAGCCATTTTGGTACCAACTCCGGAATTGTGAGTGGAGCTGCTTTTTGATGAGGAAAAAGATCTGCAAGTGTTTCAATAGCTTCTTGGGTTGTTTTATCTGGAAGTAGTAGCTCTTCAATAGCAGATGAGCCAAACTTAAAAATCTCCATTTCTGCCGCTAAGATTCCCTTCTCTTCTCCAAGCGCTTTTAAGGCTTTATAAACAGTATCAAGGCCAGGTGCAAGAAGAGAGACAAGTTGCCACATCGAGGGAGGTTTGGTTTTTTTCTCAATATAACCCCTAAACCTGTGCAGTTGAGTCTCAAGAAAATGGAAGTCTTCCCATGCAATTTTGATGGGAAGATCAAGAGAGTACATTTCAGCCTCATCGACAATATGACTTTTTTCTAGTTGAGTGTAGAATGTATTTTGCTCAGAAATATCTGTTAACCAATCGATAAGGAATAAAGAGGTGGGTTTATCGATGAAGCGTTTGCAAGTCTCCAAGTGAACAGGTTTATCCATTTGAGGGAGCAAAAAAATAGTTGAGCGAGTGGAGACTTTGTGAACCCCTCTAGAATAGGTTACATAAGGCTTAAAGATCGGGTCAGAATCTATGAGACGGAGATTATTGTTTTGGCTGACCATAAAGTTATCACTACGAGCATCCCCTAATCGTAGAAAAAGAGCAAGAAGCAGCTGAATAGTGGCGCTTTCTTGTGTTATCTTCTCTAAAGAGCGCTTATGTTGAATAAATTCCCTAAGGTTTTCACCTGAAACTTCAATTGAAGCCTGAACGACTTGATGAATCTTCTGATAGGTAAAGGGGTAAACCCTTTTTTCCTGACCTGTGAAATGTTTGAAAATTTCCCTGTGCCTTATTGTCTTATTTTTATCCTTAATGACTTTACTTTTTTCAGCAACTTTACTTTTTTGAGCTTGTTCTTTGAGTTGAGTAATAAGATATTTTCTACGTAATGGATGTTCACAAAGCTTGTATGATAGAGGGTTTTTAATCCAAATGTTTTTGATCTTTAAGAGCTTTGTAGCGGCATTTCCTGCAATTGGGGATATTAGCTTTGAAAAAGATTTAACGAGAAATTCTTCACCGGGTCTAAGGGGGTTGATGTTTTCTCTTTTAAAAAAGATCCCATCACGGGACCTTACGGAGCTTGCTCCATAGGCGTTTTGTTTTTTTCTTTGATTATATTTACCTATTGAACAAAGGTATCGCCCCTCTGTTTGTGAGAGTTTCAGAAAAGGCCCACCTCTATGACAGAGAACAGTGGGACCCATAATCTTCTTTAGCCTTTCCTTACCTCGTGAATTAATAATTTCTACTTTCAACTCCTCGTAAAGATCAATAAGTTTACTTATTTCTCCAGTTATCCCTTTAAGATCACCTCTTTGACTGGAATCTCGTCTTAATCTTAAAACCTCCTTATCAATCAATGAAAGAGTGGGATGGCGTTGGTCGATTGTTTCATTCAGAAATGCGTTTAAACGGGCTTCTGGGCCATCGGGCTCTCTCCGTAAAACAAAGTTAACAGTATCATCCAAAAAAGAGGACTCTTTCTTAAAGAAAGCTTGTGCAAATAACGTTTCTGGGCGACGAATCTTCTTAACCCAACTTCGATCTGCTACCTGATTTGATATTCGATCAACAATGGTTGCAAATCTATCGTGTTCAACCTTTCGGATGCTATTTTGTTCAGTTGTGAGATTTCCAATCCTTTTATCAAGCTCTGAACGATCTTCAATTAGGGTACATACACTTTCAGCCTGTAGGCGTGCATTACGATTTTGGTTTAGAGGTGAATTTGAAGAAGACGCCATATTACACTCCTTGAGTTTAGGTAATTTAAAAAATAAATCTAATTTAACACAATCTTTTTTGCCAAGAAAAAAATTACAGGTGTAAGCGATTGAGTAAGAGAACCAGGTTTCTCCGGTTCTCTTACTCGATTGTTAACACTTCTGAATAAGCATTTTAGAGTTAGCCCTTTTGAATCAAGAGCTCATAGAGGCTTTACCCGGGATCCTGTGGGACTATCTTCGATGAGATAACCTTGCTCATGAATATAGTCCCGCTGTTTGTCCGCTTCTGCCCAGTCTTTGGCGGCGCGGGCCGCTTGCCGCTTTTCAAAGGCGGCGGTGATGGCGGCGGGAATCTCGAGTTCTTTTTCTTCAAGAGGGAGGACGGCAAGGACAGTATTGAGCTCTTGAAGAAAATCGAGGACACGAGTGGCTTCATTAGCGGTGAGCTGGCCTGCATCGATGAGGGTGTTCACCTTTTTCATAAAGTCGAAAAGGGCGGCAAGGGCAACAGAAATATTGAGGTCATCGCCCAGGGCTCCCTTAAAAGCGGTCCGGGCATCGTCGATCGGAGCGGCGGCGCCGGTGGGGGCGGCGGCGGAGCGGAGACGGTGGACAAAGTCACTGATCCGGGTGAGGGTTTGGCGGGCCGCTTCGAGCCCCTCAAAGGTAAAATTGAGCTGGGTTCGGTAATGGGTCGCTAAGAGAAGGTAGCGCACTTCGGCTCCGGTATATCCTTTGTCAAGGAGGTCGCGGAGGGTGTAGAAGTTTCCGAGACTTTTCGACATCTTTTTCCCATCAACGATGAGGTGTTCGGCATGGAGCCAGTGGCGGACAAAATGCTTGCCCGTGCACCCTTCTGATTGGGCGATTTCGTTTTCGTGGTGGGGAAAGATGTTGTCGACGCCGCCGACATGTATGTCGATGGTGGGGCCGAGAAGACTTGTGGCCATGGCGGAACATTCGACATGCCAGCCGGGACGCCCCTTCCCAAAGGGACTTTCCCAAAAGATGTCGCCGTCTCTTTTGGCATCGTAGGACTTCCAGAGGACAAAGTCGGTGGCCGATTCTTTGTCATACTCATCGTCGGAAACTCTTTCGGATGCCCCCTCCTGAAGCTCGTCGAGCTTGAGGTGAGAAAGACGTCCATAGGAAGGGAAGGCGCTGAGGCGGTAGTAAACTCCCCCATCCTTTCCTTGGTAGGCAAACCCCTTTTCGATGAGGGCCTCGATCATGGTGATCATTTGGGGAATGTAGTCGGTAGCCGGAGAGTAGATCTCGACGGGTTCGACGTAGAGGGTTTTGAGGTCTTCAAAGAAGGCATCTTTGTAGGTTTGGGTGTAGGTGGCAAGGGGAACGCCCGCTTCGATGGCCCCTTTGATCGTCTTATCTTCGACATCGGTGAGGTTCATCACCTGCTTGAGGGGAAAGTCGAAGGACTTGATGGTCCGGCGGAGGAGATCTTCAAAGACATAGGTCCGAAAATTCCCGATGTGGGCATAGTTATAGACGGTGGGCCCGCAGGTGTACATAGTGAGGGTGTCACCTTGGAGCTGGATCTCTTCCTTGGTGCGGGTTTCAGTATTGTAAAGTTTAAGCATGTTTTTCCTTCACGAGCTCTTGGATCGCGCGAAGCTGGAGTTTCCCCGTCCCTGTCATAGGAATTTCGTCCACTTGATAGGCGGCAGCCACCTTGACTAAAGGGGGAAAGCCTCCCTCTTTTAATGCCTTATTCGCCTCTTCTTTGGTGAAGGAAAAGGTGGTAAAGAGGATGAGCTGGGGCTTATCCTTCTCATGCACACCTATGGCAAGCTGTGGGGTCTCCTCCCTTTTTTTAGGGGCGGCGCGGCCTAGCTCTTCTTCTAATGCCACTAAGCTTACCATTTCTCCCCCTATTTTGACAAAGCGCTTGATCCTCCCCTTCAAAATGAGGGCACCGGTCTCGTCGATATGGCCCAAATCACCACTTTTATACCACCGCTTCCCATCGATCTCGACAAAGGGGTTGGGAGCCTCTTTCCCAAGGTAACCGGCAAAGACGTTGGGCCCTGCAATGGCGATCTCTCCCCCTTCGATCACGCAAAGCTCGACTCCAGGAACGGGGTGGCCCACCCCACGGGGCTCCTCCCCTTGCCGGTTAATCGTCACAATGGGAGAGCACTCGGTAATCCCATACCCCTCAATCATTTCCTTATGCCCAAACATGCTCACGAATTGGTTTTTGCCTGCGCCTGCATCCCCATCTTTAGCTCCCTCTGCATCGCCCCTATCTCCTGGATAGGGGACTGCTTCGAGGGAGCTAAATCTGGAGCGCTGGCTTTGGCAAATTCCCAATTCTTGATCCTGTTTGGGCATACCGTTGTAAAGCCGCTTTACATGTTCAAAGAGTTCGGGAGGCGTTTTCTCCGCTCCAGCAACGAAAAGGCGGACTGTTTTGAGCTGGCGAGGGGTGGCGATCCGAAAGAGGTTCCGGTAAAAGGTGGGGGCCAAACAGAGGAGGGTAATTCTTTGCTCAAAACATTCGCGGGCCATTTGGTGGGTGTCGGTGGGGTCAGGAGAGTAGAAGACTCGAAGACCGGCAAGGAGGGGGAGGAGGCCGGTCACCGAAAAGCCAAAGGAGTGAAAGGGAGGAAGGGCGCCGTAGAGAATATCTTTTTCGTTAACCTGGGCACATTCAAGGGCCGCTTTTTGGTTGCTCAGGAGGTTTTTATGGGATAGGGGGACCGCTTTGGGATAGCTTTCGGTTCCACTCGTAAAGAGGATGACGGCGGGATCGTCTTCTTGAAGGGTGGGTCCTTTCCTTTTAAACATGCCTTTTAGCTTATCCCATAGGGAAATGGTGTGGCGAAAATCTTCCATCAGGAGGATTTGCTCTTCGAGGGTACCTAGCTCGAGCCGTTCGACCCTTTCTAAGAAGCGGCGGGAGCTTAGGATCGTCTCAAAGCCGAGAAGGTCGCGGGAAAATTTGAGACTGCGCTCCCCTGCTGTCCAGTTGAGCACCACAGGGGTTTTCTTTGCAAAAAGAAGAGCCAAAATGAGGATGTAACAGATCGAGGTGGAAGGGAGCAAAATGGCAACATACTCCCCGGGAAATTCCTTAAATTTTTCGGCGAGAACAAAGATGGCAAGGCGAAGTTTTTTATAGGTGAGGGACTTTGTCAAGCCATCGGCACAGGCGATATGGCTTCCCATCCGGGCAGCTACTTCGAGAAAAGCATCGGTGAGGGTTTTCCCCTCGGGAAAAAGGACAGGGGGACGGCTTGGCTCTTTGGGCCAAGGATCTTTTACCTCTTCATGAGGGGTCTTTGCCTCTTCTTTTTTTCCTTGGACGATCAAGGAAAGGATATCATAAATGGTATGGAGGCGGCCCGGACGCCCCCCTTCGATATCGAACCGCTGATCAATAAAGGTATAGATGCTGGCAAGGTCCAGGGAGTCGAGGCCAAGATCATGGGAAAGGTCTTTTTCATCGGTGAGCTCTTTGACTCCGGAAAGTTTAGTCAGCTCCCGGTAAACCTCTTCTCGAATCGGGTCGGGAATGGGAACTTTTTCTTCTCTCTTCTTTTCTTTTTGTTCTAGAAGGAGGGAAATCTCTTCGCGGAAGCAGCTATAAGAAACGGGGGTGAGGGGCTCGTCTTCTTTGTTGTACCACTCTTCGAGGAATTGGTTGAGCTCAAGGCGGGTCCCCTTTTTGGGAAAGCCAGCGGGGTTTTCTTCAAACTCGATCGTCACCTTCCTTCTGGGGGTGAAGAAGATTCCATTTTTGAGGAGAATTTTAAGCCCTCTGCCAAGGACTTTCCAAAAGTCGGGAGACTCTTTGGAATAGGCACACGAAAAAGAGCTTCCCCAAAGACCGGTTGTCCGGACAAGGACAACATGCATGTCGGGAGAGGTTTTGACCAGCTTGTGGATGAACGAGTTTCCTCCGATACTTTCATGGGCTTTCCGCTTGAGCGCTCCTGAAGGGTAGATGAGGAAATTCTCCCCTTCTCCCATCTCTTTTTCAACCTTGTTTAAACATTTATCGACTTGGTGGATTTTCCATGAGTTGGCCGAGAGCTCAAAGTTGGGCATCGGAAGGGCGCGGATGATATTCATGAAAAAGCGAGCTCCCCCTAAGTAATAAAAGTGTTCGATAACAAGGGGACGGGGTTTAAACGTTTTTGCAAGCAGGTTGTAGATGATGATCGGGTCGATCTCGGCAGGATGGTTAGGCAGGAAAAGGATTCCCCCGTTTCCTTGGATTGTATCAAGCCCTTTCACCTCGATTTTGTAACGGAGGGACAGGAGCTTTAAAATAAGCCACGATCCGATGGCAATCATGATTTTTCTCATCCCCTCGTTTTAACACTTTTAGTGATTTGACACAAAAGGGGTTTTTGGCTAATTCGTAAGGAATGAGAAAAGGACTTTTTTTTCTTCTTTTTGTGGGAAGTAGTTTGTGGGCTACTGAGTGGAATGTAAATACTGATGGGAATTGGGGTACCGCTGGTAACTGGGATCCCCCTTCTGTTCCCAATAGCTCTAGCACGAGTGTTGCTTTTGGATCGGTGATTACAGCTCCTAGAGAAGTCACCGTTAATGGAACTTTTTCGGTCGATAACCTCACCTTTGACAATGCCAATTCCTATACCCTTTCGGGAGGAACACTCAATGTCAATGGTGACATCATCTCCTCATCTGGCGTCCATACGGTTACATCTAACCTCAATATTGGTTCTGGTTCGATCGTTAACAATTCTGGGGGAACCCTTACACTTGGAGGGGCGGTAAATGGGACAAGCCTCAATCTAACCGGTACAGGAACAGTCCTTTTATCGGGAACAACAAATGCACCTTTGATATCGGTGATTTCAGGAACATTAGAGACAAACAAACCATCAAACTTACAAGAGGTATCGATCCTACTAAATGGGGGCACCCTTCTCATTACAGAGGATGCAGCCTTTAGTGCAAATATCAGCGCTGTGACTAACCCCTCATCGATTGATGTCTCTCCGGGGAAAACCGCTTCCTTCTTTGGATTTGCCTCGAATACCACAACAATCACAAAGTTAGGTGATGGAACCCTATCACTCTCTACGGGTGGTTTTACAAACCCCTTTATCATTTCTGGTGGAACTCTTGCTGGAGACTCTACCTCAATGTCATTTGATATTACAAATAATTCAACGGTGAATTTTAGTGGATTAGGAGGGGCTTACTCCAATACTCTCAGTGGGACGGGAAATGTCATTGTCAGCAGTGCAGAGGAAGTGACTTTCTCTGGAACCAACACCTATAGTGGAGGAACTACGGTCGAGTCAGGCGGTTCTTTAAGGGTCAGCAGCGATGGAAATTTTGGAACAGGGGCACTGACCCTTGATGGAGGAACCCTCCACACCACAACAGGGTTTACTTCAGCAAAAGGGGTGACCTTAGCGGGAAGTGGGGGAACTTTTAATACAGAAATGGGAACGCTCATTCTTCCAGGGGTGGTCACAGGTCCTGGCTCTTTGATAAAAACAGGTGCGGGAGAAGTTGCTTTAAACAATAGCAGCAACGACTATTCCGGGGGAACGATCATCAACCAAGGGATTATTGCTACGGGAGCGAATGAAAGGCTAGGAGCTCCCTCAGGAGGAGTCACCCTCAACGGAGGAAACCTTGAGACAACCGGGACATTTACAACAGCTAGAACGCTAACCATGACAGGAAATGGGATTTTAAGTGTCGATGGAGGGACAACCTTAACATGGAATGGAACGGTTAGTGGCTCAGGACAAATCCGGAAAATTGGGAATGGAAACCTTGTTTTAGGAGCGGACAATAGTGGCTTTTCTGGAGGGATTAACTTCTTTGTTGGAACCACCTCCGTTTCTACGACAAATAACCTTGGAGATGGGACAGGGGCTTTTCTCTTTAATAATTCAGCCCTCTTAGAAACCACAGGTGTTGTCAATGTCATTAACCCTATTACCCTTACAGGAAATGGGGGTTTTGATACCGGGGCAATAACAACCGTTTCAGGAAACATAACAGGACCTGGAACTCTCCTGAAACAGGGCGCTGATACCTTGATCCTTTCTGGAAGTAACAGCTATACAGGGGGCATTACCCTATCTGCAGGAACGATCGAAGGAACCACCTCAAGCATCCTCGGCAACATCGCAAACAGCGGCACTCTCACCTTCAATCAAAACTCAGATAGCGAGTATGCAGGTTTGACATCAGGATCTGGCTCTTTGACAAAAACAGGGACCGGGACCGTTATTCTTTCTGGAGCCAACACCTACACCGGAGGAACAACTGTCAGTACCGGCACGCTAAGCATTAGTAGCAATGCCAACTTGGGAGACAATAGTGGAGGTCTCACTCTTGATGGGGGAACGCTAACCACAACTGCAGGGTTTTCATCGAGCCGGGGAATCACTTTAGGGGCCTTGGGTGGAACCTTTAACACTGTTTCGGGAGTGATTTCGCTGACAGGAACCGTTACAGGAGCAGGAGCACTTATAAAATCGGGGCCAGGAGAGCTCATTTTAAGCAATAATAGCAATGACTATTTAGGGGGAACGCAGATCACACAAGGAGTTCTTGCTGTTGGAGATAATCCAAGGCTAGGAGACTTAGGAGGAAGTGTGACCTTTACTGGGGGAAGCCTTGAAACAACAGGGACTTTTACCACAAATAGAGCTCTTATCATGACAGGCCCAGGAACGTTAAGCACCGATACGAACACGACCTTAACATGGAATGGGACAATTAGCGGCTTGGGACAAATCCGGAAAATTGGGTTTGGAACCGTTTCTTTAGGAGCAGATAATAGCGGTTTTACAGGAGGATTTCGGTTTGTCGTTGGAACTACCAGTATCTCAAACGCAAATAATCTTGGATCAGGGACTTTAGAGTTTAGTGGGGGCAACCTGGAAACGACTGGGGCGGTTACGGCATCCAACCCGATCACCCTTCTCGATGGAGGAGGCATCTTTGATATTGGAACAGACAGCTCTTTTTCAGGAAGTATTACAGGCACTGGGGCCCTCTCTAAGGAGGGAGCGGCAAAAATGACTCTGCTGGGAACCAATAATTATACGGGAGGAACCATCATTTCTGCTGGAACCCTAGAGGGAGACACCGATGGTTTGCAAGGAATAATAACCAATAATGCTGCCGTGATTTTCGATCAGACGGCAGCAGGGACCTATGCAGGAATGATGTCGGGAATAGGCTCTTTAGAAAAACAAGGGGCTGGAACACTGACTTTAACCAGCTTAAACAGCTATAGCGGAGGGACGACTGTCTCCGCAGGAACCCTCCAAGGAAACACGACAAGCCTTCAAGGAGCGATCGATAACAATAGCAATGTTACCTTTGACCAAAGCTCAGATGGTGAGTATGCAGATGTGATGTCGGGAACTGGGACCTTAACAAAGGTAGGGAGCTCAACCCTCACTCTCTCTGGAACCAATACCTACAGTGGAGGAACAGAGATCGATGTGGGCGCAGTGAGCGTCAGCGCAAATGCAAACTTGGGAAGTGGCTCTGGGGGGCTGACCTTAAATGGGTCGACCCTCATCACAACGGCAGGGTTTTCAATATCAAGAGGGACAACTCTCGATGCTGGAGGAGGAACGTTTGACACAACAGGAACTCTCATCCATAGTGGATTGATCACTGGCACTGGAACATTAACTAAAGCAGGACCTGGTGTTCTATCCCTTACCAATAATAGCAATGACTACTCAGGAGGCACCGATATTACCCAAGGAGTTGTTGCCACTCCAACCGATGAAAAATTGGGGGCATTATCTGGAGCGGTTACCCTTAGTGGGGGTGGATCTTGGGAAGTCACAAGCTCCTTTTCTTCTGATAGAGATGTCATCTTTGCAGGACCTGGAATGCTCAGCGTTGACCCTGGCCGCACCTTGACCTTAAATACGGGTTCCGGGTCGGTGTCAGGAACAGGGAAATTAGAAAAAGTTGGTTCAGGAACCCTCGTCTTAGACGGGACAAACACCAGCTATTCCGGAGAAATTTTTCTATCCATTGGGACGATCAGCTTTTCTGACCCCGATAATCTCGGAACAGGAACCCTTGTCACTTTTGGGCAAGGAACCCTTTTAGCAAGTGCCACCTTGACCCTCCCCTCCACCAAAACATTTACCCTGAGCACCTCTGGAACCTTGAGCACTGCCGACACCTTCACCGTCGAAGGGATAATTAGTGGCGGGGGCACTCTTATTAAAGAGGGAGTAGGAACGGTCATTTTGACAGGGACCAATAACTACACAGGGGGAACCACCGTTTCTGCCGGAACACTTCAAGGGGATACCGACAGCTTCCAAGGAGCGATTACCAATAATGCCGCAGTCATCTTTGATCAGGGGTCTGCTGGAACCTACGCCGGAGCCATGAGCGGGACAGGTTCTTTAGAAAAAACAGGGGCAGGGACACTGACCCTTGCCGGTGCCAATAGCTACTCAGGGGGAACAACAGTCGATATAGGAACCCTTTCGGGAAATACCACAAGTCTTCAAGGGGCCATTACCGCTCTTGGGGGAACCACGGTTAACTTTAACCAAGGCTCAAGTGGCACCTACTCGGGAGCGATGACGGGAGGCGGAACCCTCACCAAAACAGGAGGAGGAACCCTCACCCTTACCGGTGCCAATGGCTACACCGGAGGAACCACCGTCTCTGCAGGGATACTAGCGGGAAGCCCTACGGGAATCCAAGGAGCTATTTCAAACAGCGCCATCGTTAACTTCAACCAAGGAACCGGGACCTACTCCGGGGTAATGTCAGGCAGTGGTCACGTCATTGTTAGCAGCACAGATGGTCCCATTACCTTCTCTGGAGCCAACACCTACTTGGGAGGAACAAAGATCAGTGGGAATGGCAACCTGATCATCGCCTCTGAAGTAAACCTAGGAACTGGGGGGGTGACCTTTGATAGTGGAACCTTGACCAATACAGCAGCCTTTGCTTCTGCTAAAACGATGACACTTTCAGGCGATGGAACCTTTGAGACCGACTTTCCCCTCACCCTATCAGGAAAAATTACCGACGATGGACGCCTCATCAAAACAGGGTCGAGTATCCTCCTTCTCACAGGAACAACTAACGACTACACAGGGGGAACGCTCGTCTCCTCTGGAACTTTAGAAGGAACAGGAGAGACGATCCAAGGAGATGTGACCAACAACGCAACGGTCAACTTCAACCAAATGACCGCGAACACTTATGGGGGAAGCATGGAGGGAAGTGGGCTCCTCCTCAAGAGTGGAACAGGGACCCTTACCTTGTCTGGCCCCAACAACACCTACACAGGAGGGACAACCGTTACTGCAGGAACCCTACAAGGAACCTCAACAAGCCTCCAAGGGACGATTACCAACTCAGGAGCAACGGTCACCTTTGACCAAGACTTTAACGGCACCTTCAGTGGCTCTATTTCTGGAACAGGCTCCCTCTTTAAAGAAGGGACCGGAACCCTTTCCGTCATGGGAAGCTCCCCATTTACTGGAACATCAACGATCAATGGGGGAGAGGTCAACCTCAACGGGTCGATTGCCGGCCCTGTCATCACCTCAACCGAAGGAACCCTTTCAGGAAACGGAGCAGTGGCAAGTCTGACCAACTCAGGAACAACCTCTCCCGGAAACTCGATTGGAACAACCACCGTGGGGGGAAACTTTACCCAAGGAGCTTCGGGGAATGTGATCATCGAGATCGATGATGCGGGAAATGCCGACCTTGTTGATGTGGGAGGAATCGCCTCCCTTGCGGGAACCGTCACTATCTCTCCCCTTCCTGGGGTCTATAGTGGTGACATATTTTACACCTTCCTTACTGCAACGGGAGGAGTTACTGGAACCTTTGGACAAGAGCTGGGGCCCGCTGGAACCACTTTTGCCATCCTTTACCTTCCCAGTAGTGTTCTTCTCGATTTCAGCTTTGCAGGGAGCATTTTACCCGTCCCAATCGATGACCTTAAAGGAAACGCCAAAGAGGTTGCCAAATATCTATTCTGTGAGGGGGCGGTCTCCGACCCCGATCTCCTTTCCCTTCTTAAGCAAATCGTCCGCCTTCCCGCAAAGGAGTTTGTCGAAGAGCTCGACCAGCTGAGCCCCGCTCAATTTGGAGCCCTTCCCCTCATCAACCTCCAAAACAGCCATCTGATGTCAGACCTTTTTGTGACTAGCAACGAACGGACCTATTGGTGTGACCAGGAATGTGATGGGAATACCCGCCTATGGATCGCCCCTGTTGGGCAGTGGCAAGGGCAGACCTCCATTGGGCAGCAGCTCGGCTTTAACAGCCGGACTTTTGGAGTCGCTCTTGGAGCCAGCCACATCCTAACCCATTTCCTAAATGCAACCGTTGGAGCCGGCTATACCTATACCGACCTTGGCTGGAAAAATAACGGTGGAAGTGGCCATTGGAATAGCATCTACCTTTGCCCTTCTGTGGGCTATGTCAGTGAAAGCTGGTTTGGAAATGCCCTTATCCAAGGAGCCGTCAACTTCTACAACATCGAAAGGCGGATCCGCTTTACAGGGATTAGCCGTGACGCTAAAAATAGCCATCATTCCTACGACATCCTCGGGCGGATTGATGGAGGTTACCGGCTCAAGTGGGGCGATACCCGCAAAGATTACCGTCTCTATACCATGCCAACCGTCCGCCTCAGCTACCTCAATATCTTTCAAAATAGCTATACCGAAAGGGGCGCAGGAGTGATCAACCTCGCTATCGACAGTCAATATTCCGCCTTCCTCCAGCCTGAAGTCCTCATCAAAAACGTCCTTGAGTTTACCCCTGGCGATCTTTGCATCTCCCCCTATAACGAGATCGGTTATGGCGCCAATATTCCTCTCACCTCAGCAAGCTATACTTCCCGCTTCCACAAGCAAACCCTCTGCAAGTCCAACTTCACCGTCGTTGGCTTTAACGAGACGACCAACCAGCTTCTCTTTAACTTTGGTCTTCAGATCACCAAGGGTTGCAACTTCTCCCTCGACATGAGCTACAATGGACGATTCTTCGACCAGACCTACATCAACGCCGGCAAGCTCAAGTTTGACTATCGGTTTTAAACATTATATATCTGTCGTAGTGTAGCAAGCAGCTCATCGAAGCTTGTATTTTTTATCCCTAGCGACTTAAGATCTATTAGAGACTCCCCTTGCACGCGATCCAAGAATTGCTTCATATCCTCCTTGATAGACTGAGGCAAAATAACTTTGTCAGATGGTGTAAGTAGCTGGTATAAACGAACAATATCATTCTTATGTTTGCGAACGTCTCTTTCATTGACGTTTGCGTCTACATTTTTTCGATCCATTAGATCGATCCAAGCCCGCGCTTTTAGGGGGATCAAGTGACCAGCACGAACAACAGGTAAAGCACTGCTATTCTGCTTCCCCGCGTGAATGAACTGATAATAGTTCTCATCAAGTAGAATGGCTGATAGGCTCATTACAGATTCATCGGTAGGGATAGGAGTCAAATGACTCCCTTCTACAATCTGCAAGGTGTCAGGGACTCGGGAAAATAACTCCAACATCGCAGGGAACTCTCTATTATTGGGGGCAGAGAAACGGTAGAAAATCTCTTTCCCGCTGCTTCGTTGACGGTGTTGGTACCCTCCCATCTCAACGAACTTCCAAAAAGCAGACACGAAATCACCATCAAGCGCTTCGACATAGAGGACAATATCGAGATCTTTTGTGGCTCGAAAATCAAGACCAGCTTCTTCCATAATTAGATTGCATGCGGTTCCCCCAATGAGTACATATTTATCAGCATAATCAGCGAAGTGCTGTTTAAAGTCATTTAATCCTCTTACCACTTGATATTCTCCTTTATTTCTTCAGAGATAATTTGATGACACTCTCTAAGGCTGCTTCAATGCGCTCATCTTTGATCTCTCTTAAACTTAAGTAGAGAGAAAAGGGGTCAATCACACTATTATGTGTGATTGAGGTTGGATTATAGTGCCATATCTCTAGCTCTGCCGTTGCTTCTTCAGATATAGGCAAAACCTTAACGCCTGACTCCTTCCAATGGAGCCAATCGGCCATACTCATAGCATATATAGGGACAGTCGGTGGGTTCAACATAGAGCACTCTGCCAAAGCGGTTAAGCCAGCCTTTATTTTTGGTTTTTTTCCCTTTACCCAAACTCGTTGCTTGACAGGAGACCTTAGTAAAGGCTCCGTCTGAGTCCAGAGTTCACGCTTCTCCTCTCTGAAGGACCAGCGCCGTTCTTTTCCTTTTCGATCGATTAAGCCCACACCAGCCTTTTCTAATTCACTAAAGGCTCGATTAAGTGTCATACGAGAATACCCCAACTCTTTGATAAGTTCAGTCGTTGTGTAACCTTCACACGGGTTATGACACAGTCCATAGATCACAACTGCCTGTGTGGCAGGGCTGAAAAGGTCCTTTTTAGGTTTAGGTTGCTGAAAATATTCACGCAAATCAATCCCTAAGCCTGGAAGATACATTTGATTACCCGGTGCAATGAAAGAGATACGGTGACGAATAAGACGTTGTCGATTGTATGGAGAGATGGCTTCTTGGACGTATATACAGCAACCTACCCATTTTGTTTGCACTTGATCCCTATGTTTCTTTAGAGTTGCGGGAGATACTGTTGTCTCTTGTTTGGGTATAATAAGCAAACAAGGTCGGTCAAATAGCAAAATCTCATAGAAATCATAGGAGTTCAAAAGAAAAAGTGGTAAATCTCCTTTTCCTTTCCATGGAGAAGCTTTTGTTTGCACACCAAGAGCTTGACTAAGATAGAGCTCTAAATTCTTGATAACTTCCTTCAATAACATACTTTTTGCACTATAACATTTGCGATGTTATAGTGCAAAAAGTATGTTATGGAAAAACATAAACTGTTGGTTAGAAAGGTCTTAAAAACAAGGAGTTTCTCGCTTCTTTTTAAATAGTCGACCCTGAAGAACTAAGAAAAAAAGATGTGCTCATGGGGGAAAAGCGCGGTTTTGCTTTTGCAAGGAGTTTTTTAGGGTCGACTAAATAGGAAATTTGACACAAAATGCTACTGTTCGTTAAGACGTTAAGATATACCTAAAAACAAGGAGTCTTATCATGGTAGGTAAAGTCACCGGTCATACAACAAATGCCCTTAACCAACTCTCTGGACAGGATCAGCCACTTGCTGACTTAATGAACAACGTAGATGGAGTTTCTTACGTTGTTTCAGCTCAGTCGACACTCCTGCAAGGAACAGATTTTTCTGCAACAAAAGGTGGTGAGTACCTAGGTATTAATCTTCCAACTTAACTCTCAAGAGACTTAATCAGAGATAGGTACAAGTTCTTTTCCTCCTCAAAAGTCGCATAAGAGAGGAGATCTTTGAGGAGGAGCCACTTTCCCCCACAGATTTCCTCCGCTTGGAGAGTATATTTTGGACTGGCCGTCTCAGCGAGGTAGAAGCGGACCGTTTTATCGATGAGAAGGCCGTCATGGATATATTGGTACTTTTCGACGAGATATGGGGCGTCGAGGTAGCGACCGACCGTCATGCCGGTCTCTTCGAGAAGCTCCCTTTCAGCGGTTTGTTTGGGCGATTCCCCCTTTTCAGGGTGTCCCTTGGGAAAGCCCCAATGACCTCCTTCGAGATGTTGGATCAGGAATGCTTCCCACACCTGTTTACGGTAAGTCAGCGGGATAATCCCAAATCCATTAACCTGCATATTTACCGAAGACAACGACCGAGTTGTGCCCTCCAAATCCAAAGGAATTGGAGATCGCTGCGTCCACTTCAAAGTCTTCAGCTTTGTCGCCGACGATGTCAAAGTCTTTCACTTCATCTTCGGGATCTTTAAGGTTCGGATTCGGGTGAAGTTTTCCCGTATTGATCGCTTTGATGGTGGCAACGGCTTCGACCCCTCCAGCAGCACCAAGACAGTGGCCAGTCATCGACTTGGTCGCATTCATCTTCATCTTCTTCACCTGGTCACCAAAGACGGTCCGGATCCCTCGGATCTCACACAGATCGCCCACTGAGGTCGATGTCGCATGGGCATTGATATAGTTCACTCTCTCTTTGGAAACGTTCCCATCTTTGAGGGCTGTTTCGATACATGATGCGACTCCAGCGCCATCTTCGCGAGGGCTAGTGATGTGATAAGCATCGGTTGAAACGGCGCCACCCAGGTACTCGGCAAGGATGGTTGCTCCCCGTTTTTTTGCATGCTCATACTCTTCGAGAACAAGGACGCCGGCTCCCTCTCCAATGACAAAACCGTCACGGGTTTTATCCCAAGGGCGAGAAGCGGTATCCATCTCTTCGTTCCGCTCAGAAAGAGCTTTCATCACAACAAATCCTGCTACACCAATCGGGTTAATCGGCGCTTCAGCTCCTCCGCAAATCATGAGGTCAGTATCCCCCCGCTCAATATGTTGCGCGGCAGAGACAATCGAGTAGTTAGCGGTGGCACACGCTGTTGAAATCGAGTAGTTCGGCCCTGTGAAGCCGAGATCGATTGCTAAAAGTCCCCCACCCATATTGGTGATGATAAAAGGGACGAAGAAAGGGGTAATTCTTTTAAAGCTCTTTTCGAGGAGGGTCTTGTTTCCATCAAAAAAGACCGACATCCCTCCCATTCCAGAACCGATCAAAACACCGCAGCGGGATTTTTCGAGTTTTTCAAGGGCCTCTCCGGTCAGCCCAGCATCTTCTAGGGCTTTTTTTCCTGCGACCATCGTGTAGCGGATGAAAGGATCGACACGGCGGGCCTGTTTTTTGTCCATATAGTCGCCCACTTCAAAGTCTTGAACCCCTCCCGCAAAACGGGTTGAGTACTCCTCGCAAGGAAATTGGGTAATCGGAGTGATCCCACTTTTTCCTTCAAGAAGGCTTTGATAAAACTTATCGACATCGGTCCCAAAACAGGAGACAACGCTCATTCCTGTTACAACAACACGCCGTTTTTTCGTCACTTTTTTACCTCAAAATCTAAATCTATGACCTTCCCATCGGGCCATAGTCGTTCTAATTGATATTTTTGCCGCATCTCCGGGAGGAAGAGGTGGATCACCACCTGGAAATAGTCTAAAACGACCCACTCTCCATGCTCCATTCCCTCAACATGGGCTGGCTTTTCGCCTACTTCCCGCATGACATCTTGGATCTCTTTTGCCAAAGAGACCACATGGCGGTCCACATTCCCATCTGCAATCAAGATGTAGTCGGTAATCGAAGAAATCCCCTTCACATCAATCGCGATGATGTTCGAGCCTTTCTTGTCAAAAATTGTCTGTGCGATTTGCTTTAAATAATCAGTCATAATCTATGCGAGGCCATTGTAAAATCCATTCGGCAGGCTAAACGCCCCCTTTTTTTTGAAATTCGGTCTTGGATTGAGTTATCTACACCTAATGGGGTATGTTAACTCAATCCAAGACCGAATTTCAAAAAAAATTGAGCATTTATCCCACCAAAGCGAGTTTTCCAATGGCCTCTTACGGAGAGTATATAGTATTTTGGTGAATGTAGTCCAGGACTTTTCCAGGAATTAGGTGGCCAACATAAAGTCTTTTTTTGAGTCTCTCCCGCACCTCGGTGCTGCTCACATCCATTGCGGGGATTTCACACCTTCCCGCTTCAACTTTCAATTTTATTTTTTCAGGAAGCTGCTCCAATCTTTTGGGGTCGAAGCCGTGGCGCACCCCTACAAGAGGGGGGGCCAGCTCTAGGAGCGCATCGATCTCTTTCCACTCTCCAAAGCCATAAGCGGTATCCTCAGCGACAATGAGGAAAAGTTCTCCCCCGATCTCCCGGACCGTATCGATTGTATATGAAGGAGGAGGGCGAGAAATCTCCCCATTACAAGGGTCACATCCGGGAACATCTTCGAGCGCCAGCTGCAACATATTCAACCGGTGGTTCGCCGCTGCAACAGGAGGCGCATCCCCTTTTGTGGGCGACACATGGGCAGGACAGAAAAGGACCTGATCAAGGCCATGCATCTCTTTAATGCGAATCGCCAAATTGAGATGTCCAAAGTGGATGGGGTCAAAGGTCCCCCCAAAAAAACCAATTTTCTTTGCCATACTCGCATTTATACACTAAGAAACAATTTTTTTACTATTTCTCAATACTCTCTTGCCACGAAAAAATAAGAGGGGTGCCGTTAAAAGATCGCCATTGAAAGGGCTCTTTATAGTCGACCCTGAAGAACTAAGGATTATATTTATTGTGAGAAGGTTAAGACAGAAAAACCTCTTTATAAGTTGCAAGAAAATTGGGCTACACACCCCATTTCCTTGCAAATTCGATAAACAAAATCTGCACTTGCAAAAGAAAAACCGAAGGTTTTTCCCCAGGGTGCAGATTTTTGACGCACCTCAACCCCGCAGTGGGTTGAGTAAGGAAAAAAGATGTGCTCATGGGGAAAAAGCGCGGTTTTGCTTGTGCAAGGAGTTTTTCAGGGTCGACTTTATAGGAGAAAAGTTCAAGGCGCCCTATGCAGAGAGCCCCGCAGTGGGCTCTTGAAGGAGGGTAACGTAGAAATTTTCCCTAGAAAGAGCAATGGCAATAGGGAGCTATTGACGATACCCCTCTAAATAATCTCCCAAGCGTTTTGTTCGGAGATTTTGCGGAGTTTGCTGTTGGGACGAACGGCAACGGGGGTTCCCGCAGCTTCTAGGAAAGGAAGGTCGAGGTCACTATCTGAGTAGGCAGTCACCTGTTTGGCTTTTGTCTTAAACTTCTCAATGAGCGTTTTGATGTAGCTCGCTTTATCTATCCCCAAAAGGACCGACTCCACCTTGTCAAAATTTCCCTCTTCATCAACAGAGTAATGGGAAGAGCGCCATTCACTCACCTCAAGATATTCGGCGATGGGGCCAACGATGAAGGAGGGACCGTTCGAGAGAATGATGGTGTGGTGACCAGCATGTTGCGCCCTGCGAAGACGGGAAAAAGTGGGATAGTAGAGGAAACGAAAGAAATCTTTTTTAAGGAACTGCAACACCTCTTCCTGAACAAGAGGGAGGGGAGCCCCTTTAAGGAACTCATCAAAAGCAAGGATGTGCAGGTCGGTGAGGGAAAGATTAAAGTAGTGGTGGCGGATTGAGTAGATGAGGGTGCGCAAAATCGAGAGGGGGCGGTAAAACCCTTTGGCAATGAGGTAGCGGTAGAAGAGGAGGCTAGAGTTAGAGGAGACCAATGTATGGTCTAGGTCAAAGGCGCTGATTTGCTTCAATGTTAAACTAATTTTTCTTCAAGATTTTCAAGCGCTTCAACTTCTTTATCAAGATGGATCTTTGCGCTGTCATAAAGCTCACGGTAGGTCATCCCCTTTTCAAAATCAAGACCTGACCCTCCCATCTCTTTCCGGTACTCTTTGACCTGGCTTTTAATGACCTCAATATGGGCCGCTCTTTCTTCGTAAAGCTCCTGGAGGTGATCGGTCCCAACAGTTCCCTCCCTCTTATCGAGGATAAAGCTCTTAAGGTCGGCAAAGTTCCGCTCAAAGACATGGATTTCCATCCCGTTTAAGGAAAGGGCTCTATATGCCTCTTTGAGCTCCGTCTCCCCTTTTTCTAAGTCTTCAAGAGAGGTCGTTTCCTCTTTTTCGATCAGGTGGGTGAGTTTGTCCTTTATATCTTCCACTTTTTTCCGGCTTGCCGCTTTTTTCTCCTCGACTTGTTCTTTTAACTTATCGAGAACGGCATTTCGCGCCTTTTGGATCCACTCCTTAAGCTCTTTGACATTTTCGCGGCTTAAAGAAACGCCACGCATCGCCTCTTGAAGCGCATTCGAAGCATCCAAGACCTTGGTCCGGTCTTGGTTTTCTGGTTTTTCACAAAAGGCCTCAAACTCGGCCACTTTGGGAGCAATCTCTTCATAGTTTTTCTTCCACTCTTCAGAGCGCTCTCCCATCTGAGCCCGCCGCTCGGTCTCTTTTTCCTTGATCTTGTCCCAACATTCGCTTAAGACCTTCCGCGCCTTGGTAAAGGCCTGCGAATTTAAGGTGAGGACCTTTGCAACGGCTTGAAACAGTTTAATTTCATTCCGGATGACGTAGTAAGGGGTCTTTCCCCCAGAAAAGCGGTCTTTTGCAAAGGATTCAACGTCACCAGCAAATTGATCACTCACTTTCTTAATGAGCTCTTTTCTCTTGGGGAAGACATGGTCTCCCAGCTTCGAAAGACGTTTTAAGATTTTATTCTTGTGACTGATCCGCATGTCGATTGCCAGGACCTCTTTGCGTAAGGCGTCCAAGCGAGAAATAAGTGTTTTTAAAAGGGAAAGTTCCTTTTGGATCTTTTCATACTCCCCTAACTTGATCTGAAGCTCTTCAGCCCCTTTAGGAAAGTGGATCGGATCACTATTGGCGACCAAACGATCATAATGGTCCACATCAGCTTCGAGCGCTTCAATGGCAAGCTCCACCTGCTCAACGGAAAAAGCAGCCTGTTCATCCTTGATTTCCTTCAGACGACGCGCTTCATCCCCCATCTCGGCATATTCGTTCCACAGATGGTTCCGCTTGATTGGATTCATCTCTTCTTTGAACAGAGGGCCGCAGAGTTTTTTCGCATCCCAAAACTCTTTTAAGGAGACCCCATTGGGCTTCCCTAAAATCTCTTCCATGAAGTCGAGAGCCACACGGATCTTCTCTTCAATTTCTTTTTGACCCTCAAAAGACTCTCGAAAGGTCTTAAAGATCTCTGACTCTACTTTAGGCTTTTTTTCTTTGTTTTCTGTTTCCATTGCTTCCGATATAGGTTGAGGGGATATCCATCCTAGTTATTTTACTATAAAGCGAAATTAATGAAAAGTGTCAATACCGACTTTCGTAGTCTTGGAGGATCATCTCGAGGGCTTTTTGGTAGCCATAAACATCGAGATCGACCCAGCGGAAGAGAGGCTCTCGCCGAAACCAGGTGAACTGCCGCTTGGCATAGCGGCGAGAGGCTTTTTTAAACTCCCAGACAAAGTGTTCCCAATCCTCATCGCTACGGGGAGAATCGAGGAACTCAAGACATTGGCGGTAACCAATGGCTTGGGCAGCAGAGAGGTTTTCACGTAGACCCTCGTTTTCAAGCGCTTCGACCTCTTCGATAAACCCTTGGGTCATCATCTCATCACACCGCATCTCGATCCGGGAGAAAAGGATCTCCTTGGGAAAGTAAATAAACCAACACCGAAAGTCAAACTCTTTAGGACGGCTGGGAACATGCCCTTTGGGGAATTCACTTACCTTTTTCCCAGTAAGGGTGATGATCTCAAGAGCCCGGATGATTTTATGCCGATCGCGGTGGTTAATCGTCGCTCCGTAATCGGGATCTAGGGAGCAGAGCTTGTCGTAGATCGCTTCAGTTCCAAACTTTTCGATATCTTCTTCGAGCTTTTGCCGTACCTCTTGAGAGGCGGGAGGCCCTTGAGGCGGCCCATAAAGGAGGGCATGAAGGTAGAAGCCGGTTCCGCCAACAACAATGGGGACATGGCCGCGGGAGAGGATTTCACGGCAGGCCCCAGTGGCTTGTTCATAAAATTGGACAACGTTGAAGGACTCGGAAAGGTCGTGGGTATCGATCAGGTGGTGGGGGACCTCCATCCGCTCTTCGGGAGTGGCTTTGGCTGTGCCAATATCCATCCCCCGGTAGACTTGAACCGAGTCGGCAGAGACGATTTCCCCACCTAGGATCCGGGCAAGTTCAAGGGAAAGGCGGGTCTTTCCCGCGGCAGTTGGACCTGACAGGACAATCACCCGCTTGGTTCCTGCAAGAGCATCGATTTTTTTTCGGGAAGGGGCAGGCTCTTGCCCCTGAGCATCGAGAAGATCGCCTCTCACCTATTAACCTCAGTTTTGGGTTTATTTCACTCAACCTCAGGGGGTTTTAGCTTTCTTTTCTCCTTTTTGATCTCGGAAAGGGCCATTTAGACCCTTACCTTCGATCAAAAAGAAGAAAATTTAAGCAAAACTCCCTCTGGAGCTAAGCAAACTAAACCCAAAACTGAGGTTACTAAAATCCTTGAAGAGCTTCTTGTTCGGTCGGGAAAATATGAATGATCCGCTCAAAACCAGCCATCTTGATGATCTCCATTACCTCTTCGCCAACGGAACAGAGGTGAAGTCCTCCCCCATTTCCTTTGAGCTTTTTTGTGGTTGAAAGGAGGAGACGCATCCCAGCACTACTCAAGTAGTCAACTTTAGCAAAGTCTAAGACGAGCTTTGCCTTCCCCTTTTCGATCTGCTCGATAAGCTTCCGCTCAAGGACGGGAGCCGATGCAGCATCGAGCCTCCCTTCAAGGCGGACCATCAAGGCCCCTTGATCATCTTCAATTTGTATCTGTAATCCAGCACTCATAGAAATAACCCGGTTATTTCCCTAAAGATATAGTAATTAAAGAATTTTGTCTACTGAACAATCTCGAGGCGAACCTTTCGACCAAGACGGGCTGCAACAGTCATCGCAATCTGACGGAGCGCTTTAATCGTCCGTCCTTGCTTACCAACAAGCTTGGCAACATCATCGTCATGGACACGGATCTCAACAACAGAGCTTTTCGAACCATCAAAAATATTAATTTTTACTTCGTCTGGAATATCGACTAAATTTTTAATCACATAGCTAACAAACTCTTCCATATCTCCTCGGTGTTACATGAGTCAATGTAAGATTGTACCATTTGCGTAACTTTTGTGCAATGTTTGCGCACAGTTTTTTAATCTGAAGTTATGTAAGCAAGCTTAGGAACGCGAAGATCGATGACCACCCCTTCTTCAAGTTCTAATGCATCATACCGCTCTAGTTCTTCATGGTAGTTCCTTGGAGTGAGCCGGAGGGTGTGCCCCTTTGACAAAACCACTACGACCTCTCGCTTGCCGAGGGAAGGATCCTTGGCCCTAGAAAGATCGATCCTCTCGACTTCCGTCCCCAAAAGATCGAGAAGCTCAAGCGCTAAAGGGTAAAGGTCGGACTCTCCCAAAGAAAGCTCTGGGAGATTTTTTGGGGTCAGGTAGGGACGGATAGGGAAGACTTTCCCCTCTTCATCAACCGCCCGATTCTCATAGTCGATCAAGGTAAAAAGAGGACTTCTGAGGGTGTAGTCGATGTAAAGGGTCTGGGGGTTAAGAAGGGAGACCGCTACTTTTTTGATGAGGGGGTGTTTTAAAAGAAGTTTTTCCGCTGCTTCAGGGGTGATCGAGCGGGGCTTATCGATTGAAAGGTGGAGAATCTCAGCGAGATGATCGGTTTTGAGCCCTTCTTTTAGGGGACCTGTCTGCACAATGGTCGTAATGGGTTCCTGGCAAGGTTTTTCCTTAACGTAGGAAAGCGTTTTATAAAACCCAAAGGTGAGCCCTAAAAAAAACATCACTAGCAAAAAAGACTTCATCGCAACTTTTCCAAGAGTTCGGGTCCAATGGCAGTCACATCCCCCGCTCCCATCGTCACCAAAACATCCCCATCAGTGAGCATTTTGGGAAGTTCCGTAAGGAGCTTTTCTTGCTCTAAAAAGAGAGCACCATCAACCTCTTGGGCAAGACGCTTCCCACTGATCCCTGGAAGAGGCACTTCTCCCGCGGGATAAAGGGTGGTGATGAGGGTCACATCGGCCTCCTCAAAGGCTCCTTTAAACTCAGCAAGGAGCTCCTTTGTCCGGCTATAACGGTGGGGTTGAAAAAGGGCAACGAGCCGCCGTCCGCCCAGCCCCTTTTTAAAGCTTTTTAAGAGATTCAACACTTCGGTGGGGTGGTGGGCATAGTCATCATAAATAGCGATTTGGTTCACCTCTCCGATCTTTTCTTGCCGCCGCTTCACCCCTTGATAGAAGGCAAAGGCCGCACCGATTTTTTCTTCTGAAATCCCGAGCTTTAAAGCGATCCCTAAGATGGCCAGGGCATTGAGGGCAAGCATCTCTCCTATCAGCGGAAGGGTCATTGTATAGGTTTTTCCTTCAAAGCTTGCTGAAAAAATGGTCTTGGTTCCTTTTTGCTCGCAGGAAAGGAGTTTTAATGTCCCCTTTTTCCCATAAGAAACCCCCGGCAGATCGAGCGCAGCAAGGAGGGGATCGTCGGCGCACCAAAAAAGGAACTCTTTGTTTTGAATCTTTGTGGCCATCTTCTTAAAACCTGCGATCAAATTCTCTTCGGTTTTCCAGTAGTCGAGGTGCTCTTTTTCGATGTTCGTAATGATGGCCCCTTCCCCTCCATAATGCAAAAAGCTTCCATCACTTTCATCGGCTTCGGCAACAAAGTAGTTTCCCTGCCCATACCCCCCATTTTTTCCCAAATTTTTAAGGATTCCTCCAACGGCGTAAGAAGGGTCGAGCCCGGCATGATAAAGGACCCAAGAAAGAAGGGCTGAAGTCCCCGTTTTTCCATGGGTTCCCGCAACAAGGAGCCCCTTTTTTTCGGCCAAGAGCTCCGCCAAAAGTTCCGAACGGTGAAGGAGAGGAAGGCCCAGCCCCTTAGCTTCTACCAATTGGGGGTGGTCCTCTTTAATTGCCGTGCTGTAAATAAGAGAGCCTTCTTTAGGAAGGGTATCGGTATGGGCAATCCCTAACTTTTCTAGGTGGGAGATGTTTTTTAGGTCGGAGCCCGAAACCACCACCCCTTTTTCGAGTAAAATATGGGCCAGGGCGCTCATCCCTATTCCCCCAACCCCTAAAAAGTGTGCATGTTTCATAACATCCCCAAGACAAGGCTGCAGAGATCTTGCTTGCTCTCCCCTTCCTTAAAGGTGTGGAGCGCTTGGGTCATCCCTTTCAGCTTATCGTTTTCTAAAAGATCGCAGATTGCCGCCGCTAAAATGCTTCCCCGGAGTCCCTTTTCTTCGAGGGCAACCGCCCCTCCAATTTCTTCCGAGACAAAAAGGGCATTTTTCATCTGGTGGTTTTCAGTTCCATGGGGATAAGGGATGAGGATGCTCGGCACTCCAAACTCAATCATTTCGGCCAGTGTCGCTGCTCCGGCGCGCGAAACGCTCACATCAGCAGCAACCCACCCATACTCCATCTTCTCTTCAAAGGCTTTAACAACAGCGTTAGCCCCTACCTTTTCATAAAAATCGCGGAGCTTTTCGGCCCGCTTATCCTCACCGACGATATGGATCACCTGAAAGTCGATCCCCTTCTTCACCAAATGTTCGGCCGCCCCGCAGAAAAAGCGGTTAATCCCCTGCGCTCCTTGGGAGCCTCCAAAGACCAAAAAGGTGAACTTTTCTTGGTCAAGGCCAAAATAGTCACGCGCTTCTTTCTTCGTTGGCCCCTCCCCTTTTTTCTTCAAAAGGGGCATCTGCACACATGTGCTACTTCCCTTTAGATAGCGGGCGGCATGGGAAAACTGAATCGCCGAAAGGGCTGACCACTTTGAGCAAAAGCGGTTCACCTTTCCCGGAAGGACATTGCTTTCAAAAAGGATGATCGGAACTTTCCGCAGCTTAGCAGCAAAAAGGGCGGGAAAGGTATGGTAACTCCCAAAGCCAATGATCAAGTCGGGCTTTCTTTTCGAAAAAACCTTCAAACAGCGGAAAGCTCCCTGCCCAATTGAGAAAAGAGCCTTAAAGATATGCCAGGGATGTTTTTTAAAGGGGGTTCCACTTTTGATTTCAAGAAAGGGGAAGAGATCTTTTTTAAAGTAGTGGTTGGTTTTTAGTCCTGCCCCGACAAAAGCGATTTGCATTTCGGGATTTTTTTGAAGAAGGTCCAGCGCAAGGGCCTGGGCGGGGAAGAGGTGTCCCCCGCTTCCCCCTGCAGCGATCATTAAGTGAATCCTTTTTTCCATACTATTTCCTTTGTTCGGTGCACACTCATAATGAGCGCGATTGCGATTCCATTTGCTAAAAGGGAGGAACCTCCCTGACTAAAAAAAGGCAGGTTGGTTCCCTTACTGGGGAGCAGTCCTGAAACCACTCCTAAATTTAAAAAAGCCTGAAAAGAGATCAAAAAGGTGAGGACTGCAGCGCTATAAAACCCCTCTTTACTCTTTGCTTTTGAGGCAATATGGAATCCACTATACGCAATAAAGAGATAAAGGAGTATCAAAAAAAGAATTCCCACAAAACCCAGCTCCTCAGCATAGATCGCTGCGATGTAGTCACTCCGCGCTTCCGGAAGATAGTTAAGCTTTTGGAGGCTCTCTCCAACCCCCCGCCCAAAGAGCTCCC